>JBBQIU010000140.1:0-7054 GCA_038325245.1 Verrucomicrobiota bacterium | reverse complement strand
CGGCGGGGCGGCAAACAAGGGTGGGGGCAGATGTCCCAAACGGGTCAGGTGAGCGAGGATCTTGCGGGCGGCCATGAGGGGAGGACGTCCCGAGGGAGACAACCAACCCAGGCGGGAACACAAGTGCCTTGCCATCGCACGACGCGACAAAGTCCGGCCCTGGTCTTTGAGTTGCTCGAGCATGTCGGTAGGGATATCACGTCCTTCGATGCGCATGCCCCGCAACCTGCCGATCCAAAGAAGCGGTGTCCAGCATGAACAACTGTGGGACAAGGTCAGCTCCGGGAGAGGGTTAGGGTGAGGGCAACCGTTCGTTCCGCTCTTCATGGTCCCAATGCGCCGTTCGTGAACCGTGGCCGCTACCCATGAACCGAAGCCGCGCGGGTTCCGTTCCGTCGGAATCTGTTGAACTCTAGCCCCAACCCAATCCTCGGCGCCCCCGGAACGGCGACCACCCCCGTGCGTTCGCCCTGAAAGGGCAACCCAAGGATGTCCTCCCATCGGTGTCCCTTCGGGGCGTGGTCGGAAACGGATGGCGATTCCCGAAGGCGTTGCCCTTGGCTGGGTGGGGTGGCGCCTGTCAGGTGCCTTGGTTCATGGCTCGAACACCCACAAACAAGGCAACCACGCCAACGGCTGCGGTCGCGCCGAGGATGATGAGCAATAACCGGCGCAGCGAGGAGGAGCCGAGCACCGCCGCGATTCCGGCCTTTGCCAGGGTGTTGGTGATGCAGGCCACCACGATCGATGACGTGGCGAGCATTGGAACCACCGTCCCCCCGCGGAAGCCCTCCGACATCGAAAGCGTGATGGCATCGACGTCGGTGAGCCCCGCCACCCCGCTGAGGATGAGAATCCCTTGGGAAAGCTTCAGTTCCGTCGCTGCCTTCACCAGAAAACTGACGCCTGCGTAGAGCAAGGCGAATTTGATCGCGGTGGAGAGCTGGAGAGGATTGGCCACCAACGGGCTCGCGACCGTCTCGGCCTGGTTTCGTCGCGACAACCAGACCCAACCCGCATATCCCAAACCGGGCAGCGCCATGACGGCCAGCAACGGCCAGATGCGACCCGCCAACCCTGGGCTAATCGCCGCCGTGACGACCACCACGCGCGCCAACATGACGTTGCAGGCGATGACGATGGCCAGCGCGCAGTCCGCCGACGACCCGGGATCATCCCGACTACGCCGGCTGAAGGTGAGCGTTGTCGCCGTGCTGGACGCCAATCCGCCCACCAGTCCAGTCAGCGCAATGCCCGCCTGGCTGCCCAGCATCCGGGAGAACAGGTATCCGAGGAAGCCGAGCCCCGAGATGAGCACCACCATCAGCCACGTTGCCCATGGATTCAGGGCGTTGAAGGGGCCGTAGGCCCGATTCGGAACGAGCGGAAGGATCACCCCGGTGATCGCCACGAATTGAAGCACGGTCCGTACGTCCCCGGAGGTGAAACGCCGGGTCCACTGATGAATCGGCTGCTTCAACCCGATCAGGATCATCATCAACGCCGCCACCAGCACCGCCGTTTGCGCCTCGCCCCAGAACGCCAACCCTCCCACGAAGAACGTCAACAGCGCCGCGCCCGATGTCGTGTACCCCGTAGGTCGTTCTCCCGTGTGACCGTACTGGGCGACTGCCAGGAATAACCCCAGAACACCCAGGGTCACGGGGAAAGCCAGGGGTGAAAGCCGGCTCGAGGCAAAGGCCGCCACCCATCCCAGCATCGCGACCACCGTGAACGTCCTCAGACCCGCAAACTCCGCCTCCTGCTTTGTGTCCTGCTGGTTCTCCCACTGCCGGATCAGGCCGATAAGGGCTCCCAAGCAGGCGCTCAAGAGAAGTGAGATCGCAGGTTCAGGCATGAGGTTGCGCCACACGATAACCGGTGGCCCCGTCCCAGAAAAGCTCTCCGCCGGCCACGCCATCCCGCCAGATCACCTGTCCCTTTGTGTGCGAGGGCAATAGGGTCAAACGTTGACATTCGACATTGTTAAACTGAGTGAGGCGGAGTCTGGGGATGACGAAGCAATTGAGGACCCGACGATTCTTGAGGCGCGCGACGGAACGACCGGATTGCGGGGAGTTCGCGCGGCAAAGGGTCGCAATCTCACAAATGTCGAACGTCCGAGTTTGACTCCATTCCTCACTATTCCTCACTCCGACCCGGCTGCGGCGGTGCAGCAGTTCACGATGACGGTCGAACAACGCAATGCTTCCCAACCGCAGGGCGAGGCCGCGCGTTCGTTCAAATTGTTGGGTCGTCAGCACTGGACCTCTCAAACACCCTTTGCCAGTGCCTTAGTACGCACCCGCGCCGCGAAACGGTCCTCGCGAATGACCCGCAGTTTATGGAACCCGTTGGCAATCCTCTCCGTCTCGTCGCGCGCCTCGATCTGGAACCAGATTTCCTCGCCCTTGACGCGGACGATCCGCGCCTCGCAGACGACCGTGTGCCCGAGCGGCGTGGCCGCGAGGTGTCCCACTTCGATCTCCGTGCCGACCGTGCTCTCGCCGGGCTCGAGATACGGCAGGACGGCCGCGCGAGCCGCATGCTCCAGAAACCAGATAAGCCATGGCGTGCAGAGCACCGCCGGCATCGTGTTGTTCGCGAAGTCAATGGCATGTCCGGCTTCGACCACGAAGCGCTGCTCACCCACGACGCCCACTTTGGGTGTGCCTTTCATAGAGCTGGCTGTGGATGACTATTTCCCCACTCCTACCTCGTAGCACCAAAGCGAGTTCTGTTCCCTAATGTAAAGCCGGCCATTCGCGACGACCGGATACGCCCACGCCTTCGCCTGTCCCCGCGGCGGTGGATTCGACGGTGAGAATTGACCCTTCACCCGAAACGCCTCGGCCGTCGGCTCGATCAGCAACACGTCGCCGCTTTCGGCGTGAAGATAGATTCGGTTATCCGCCACGAGAGAGGAGCAAGGTCCGGTGGAGCTTTCCTCCCACTTGATCGTGCCTGTCGCGAATTCAACACACTGCAACGACTTGGTGCCGCTGCCGTAAAAATGGTCTCCCACCTTTACGACCCCACCCAGACCGATGGGTAGCTTATTGCCAGAATAGATCTCTTCCAGCGCGAATTCCCCGCCTTTCAGCACCGGCTTAATCAGCGCGGAGTTGGCGCGAAATGCGCCACTGTAGACAGCGCCATCGTCCACGAGTGGCGTGAGAATGACGGCCGGACTGCCCTTTGCGGTCTTCCCGAAATGCCAGAGCAACTTGCCGGTCGTCGCGTCCACGCCGACGAGGCCGGTTGCAAGGAACTGAACGTATTGTTTCACACCGGAGAACTCGGCGCTGACCATGGACGAATAACTCGCATCACTCCCTTCGGGCACCGGGCATCTCCAAATCACCTCGCCGGTCCGCTTGCTCAAGGCGACCAGCGTGGCGTTCGTGCCCCCTGGCGTGCAGATCAATCTGTCGCCATCCACCATCGGCGATTCGGAATACGCCCACTCGCCGTACTTCCCGGCGTAATCGTTGCGCAAATGTTTGCGCCATACCTCCCTTCCATTCGCAGTCTCGAGACAAACAAGATCGCCATCCGACCCCAGGGCAAACAGGAACTCTCCGTCCACGGTCGGCGTCGAACGCGCGCCGGGATAGTTGGGATTTTGTTCAGGATGACCGACCTTGCCCAGCTTCGCCTCCCAGACGCGGCTTCCATCATTCACGTTAAGGGCGATGACCGATTCATTCTCCCCCTCGTTGCCGAGCAGATAGATTCGTTCGCTCACGACCGACGGCGTGGAGTATCCCCCGCCGACATTCTTCACCTGCCAGAGCAATCTGGGGCCATCCTTTGGCCATTCTTGAAGAAGGCCCGTCTCCGGCGAATGCCCGTCCCGGAGCGGTCCGCGCCACTGCGGGAAGTCCGTCGCCTCCAATCCGGCCGGGGCCAAACCCAGCAAAGCGACAGAAAGAAAAGCATTCATGCGCCAGTCCTGAATCAATGTTTTCATCGGTATGCCACTATGATTAGCCGCGATGGCCCCGGTGTTCAATCGCGATGTCGGGGTCAAAGTGTCCTATCGAAAATGGCAACAATGCAAATACCTTGCCTTCAACACTGAGGAATAGGCTAATCGCCCCCCCAACCAAGCCGAACCCGTCCGCCATGAAAGCCACGCTTCGATGGGTCGTCCTTCTTGTCGGTCCCCTCCTATCAACCGCCGCCGGGGCCGCCGCTCCGGAAGCACTCCCATCTTCCAACCTTCACAATTTGTTTCGCATCACAACGAACGTCTATTCCGGCGGGTCGCCGGAAACGCCGTCCGCTTTTGACGAACTGAAGCGTCTGCGCATCACGACCGTGATCTCCGTGGATGGCGCCCGGCCGGATGTCGAGACCGCCCGACAACACGGGCTCCGCTATGTTCACCTCCCCATCGGCTATGACGGCATCCCCACGAACCGTTGGGCCGAGTTGCTGAAGTCCACCCAACTCACCACCGGCTCCATCTATATCCATTGTCACCACGGCAAACACCGCGGACCCGCCGCCGCCGCGATTCTCTGCCAGGCCGCCTCGGGGTGGTCCACTCACCAGGCCCTCGCCTGGCTCAAGCAGGCTGGAACCTCCGCGGAGTACGCTGGTCTCTACCGGAGCGTGGCGCAGTTCCAGTTTCTCGACACCGCCATCCTGGCCGCCCTGCCTCCCCTTCCCGAAGTCGCCACCACGTCCTCGACCGTCGATGCCATGGTTGCCATCGACGGACACATGGAGCACCTCAAGGCCGCCCAGAAGGCCGCTTGGAAGAACGTCCCGGGTCACCCCGATCTAGTGCCCCGCCATGAGGCGCTGCTGCTCTGGGAACAACTCCGCGAACTACAACGCCTTCCCGATGCCACCCAGCGACCGGAAGATTATCAAGAGATGATGGCCAATTCCGAGAAGCTCGCGGCCGACCTTCGCTCCGCCCTCCAAGGCCCCGAGCCTGAAAAGCCCAGGGCCGATTCGACCCTTCAGGCACTGAGTCAATTCTGTGTCGCCTGCCACAAACCCTATCGAAACTGAAAATGTCCCTTGAACGGCAAGGCGGCTACCCATGAACCGTACCCAAGTCATTGCAAGGGGTCTGCCGGGAACCCCTCACCCTAACCCTCTCCCAAAGGGAGAGGGAATGGCGTGCGGCGCGAGAGAAATGCTCGGATCACCGCGTGCGAGCCACGCGAACTCGTGCCCCGAGAACCTGCGGCCAAACCCTCTGAAATACGCTGAGCGATTTCCCCCTCTCCCGCTCGCGGGAGAGGATCGGGGTGAGGGCCAGCCGTTCGTTCCGCCGTTCATGGTCCCAATGCGCCGTTCGCGAACCGTGGCACCTACCCATGAACCGACCATTCCCAGATCCCTCTCCCGCCGGAGCAGAGCGCAGGTGGGAGAGGGTGGTTCCGCGCCTGCGGAACCGGCTGAGGGCTCTCCCTCCGGTTCATGGTCCCAATACGTGTCCAATTCTTGGAAAACGCTCCGTCCCAGCGAACCTATCTCGTCACCCTCGAATCCCGCTGGGCCATTTCCTCCTCTATCCCGAGAGCGGGGGAGCACGTAACCACAGACACAGAGATCCGCTACGGGATTTCCCGCACAATGCGCAGGCCGATGAGGCGGCCATATTCACGATCATCGGATCCCATGGAATTGCGATCGGCGGAGCGAAGGTGGAGTGCGTGGCTTTCCCATGCGCCTCCGCGCATCACCCTGAGGGTTGCCAGGGGCGGTCCGTGCGGGTTTGTTTGCGGTCCCCGCGTCCTGGGCATTTCCCACCCGTCGGAGCACCACTCTCAGACATTGCCGTGCATGTCATAGAGTTCCCAGGCATCGGGCAACTTGAGCCCGACGGGCTTGGAACCGTGAGGCTGGCCGCCCTCGCCATTATTGCCTCCCCACCACAGGTGGAGATCGAGAAGCTCGCAAGGCTCCCGAACGTCGCTGCATTCCAGGGCACTCCCGAACGAGAAGCGGTTGGTGCTTCCTGCCCGGCATGCGTACTTCCACTCAGCCTCTGTGGGCAGGCGGAAGGTTCCCAGCCCCAGCACATTCAGACGCCGTAGAAAATCCAGGGCGCCGTTCCACGTGATGTCATGCACCGGGTACTTGACGCCGACGCCGGGGGGGGTGGGCCGGATTGGTTCCCATGACGGCTTCCCATTCTCCCTGGGTGATTTCGTAGCGTCCCAGGTAGAAGGAAAGGGTGAGGGTCACCGAATGCTGCGGCGATTCCCGCCCGACTCGTCCGCGCTCGTCCGCGAGGCATCCCATCTGAAAGGTTCCGGCGCGCATCAGGACCATTGCCAGCGGGTCGATTCCCGGGCCGCTGGCTGGCAATGGGACCAGGAGTTGCGTGATTTCCCGGGCGGGAGGTTCCCCTGCCTTAGCCCCGCAGACGATCGCAATGTAAAGGGCGACCCAACCGCCGCACCCGAGCTTCCATTTCATCGATCAAAAGCGTTCGCCCGGCCAGGGAAAGCCCGTCAAAGAGTATGACGTGGAAAGTGTGAACGCACACCCGGGAGTGCGTGGCGTAGGGAAGCTTACCGAAGGCGCATGTAGACGGAGAACGGATCCATCCATCAGCGCGCCTTCCCGACCAAGCGCTATTCAAACTCTTCCGGACTCAGCCAATGGACCGTATCTTTGTCTCGCAAATGTTGCATGTGGTGACTTGACCCCATTGCCGTTCCCGCAAATGTTGCATGTGGTGACTTGACCCCATTGCCGTTCCGCGACGGGAATTCTCGGATTCCTGAATCCACCGCAGGGAGGTGGTATTGGGTTCAGGAACTCCGCCCTGAAAGGAGTAGAGGGGATAGACCCGGCCGTGGCGGACGATGACGTAGAGATGACTCTTGGTGGTAGGACGCTCCCTGGGCAGTCGGAGGCGTTGAGTCTGACGGGCGGTGGTCTGGGCGAGGCGATTGCTCTGGGACTGGATGCCCCGCCCGAGTTCCTCGATGCGGCCCTTCAGGCGGACCCCGCGGTACCTTTCCTCGGCGATCCGGTTTTCGACCTGGTGGTTCCGTGAAGCGAGGGTTTCGATCCGCTC
>JBBQIU010000139.1:0-7086 GCA_038325245.1 Verrucomicrobiota bacterium | reverse complement strand
GGACTCCGGGATCGGCGACCGGGACGAGCACGAGATAATTGAGGTAGCGCGATCCATCCTCAGCGTCGGGCGTGACATGGCGGAGACGGAGTGTGCCGATGCCGTTGAACCGGACGACGGCCTTTTGGGTTCCGGAACCGTCGGTCAGGGGGACGTTGCGGAAGATGAACCCTGTGCGGGTGCCAAGGAACGAGCCGAGGGCTTGGGTGGCCTGGTTCGGTTGCGTGCGGTCTCCAGTCACCCGTTCAAGCGCGCTTTCGCCGGCGGCAAGATTGGCGACCGACTGCCGGAGGTAGATCTCGTAAGTGCCCGCCGGGATGGTGCGCGTGTAGTTGAGCCATTCGCCGGTGGCGATATCGCCGACGACATAGTCATAGACGCCAGCCGTGGCGCCTCCGGCGGTGGTGTGTTTGGCGCGTCCGCGGTCAAGACTGCGGGCCATGCGCACCGGGTCCGCGGGACGCCACGGCGCGTCCTGGAAGCGGGGCACATCACGGGTGTCGAAGAAATCCACCCCGGCCACGCCGCTCTGGTTCGCATAGCCGGTCGAATCGGGCCCGGATCCCTCGGGTTGGGGCGCGGGATCGTTGATGAACTGTCCGGCTTCGAGATTGTAGTCCTCCGCCTCGATGACGACATTGGACGCACTGAAGGTGTCGAAGGTGAGGGCCTTCGTGGACATCACGCCGTCGCTGTCGATGACCTCGAGGGTTGCGGCGTAGTCGGTGTTGGCGGTGAACCCCCCGAGGGAGACGGTTCGTGCCGTGCCGCTGCCCGTTACGGTCAGGCCCGCGGCCCTGGTGAAACGGGTGCCATTCACGGTCACGGCGATGAGGTCGTCGTTCAACGCCTTGTCATCGGTGACCCTGAATTCCAACGGAGCCGATGCGGGCAGGAAATTGTCGGTGTCCCCGGGCCGGATATCGCTTATTTCGGGGGGCAGATTGCCCGCCGCGGGCTGCGCCCAGACCACTGCGTTGTCGTAGACGACGCGGTAAGGGTCTTCGACGGCGCCTTGATCCAGGTCCTGGTAGAGGTAAAGGGTGAAGTAACCGCTGGTGATGAAGGCCGGGGCCGGGCTGTCCGTGCCATCCGCGAGGACGTCCGCTGCAGGGGTGTCGATGACGGTCCGTTGCCACAGGACGGCGTGGTTGTCGGCCTTGTCGAGGATTTGCGCGACAATCGTGACGGAGCCGCCGCGGGCGGTGAGGCGCAGGACGAGGGTGATGTCCTCCTGCTTCAGTTCGGCGGTCACGGCGTCGTCGGCGATAAAATACTTGTTGATGCCCTTGGTGATGAGGACGTCGGTGGTGGACTTGGCGAGGCCGTAGCCGGCGAGCGAACCGGGTCCACCGGCGCCGGCGGTCGGGATGAAGGCGAGCACGGCGAAGGAATCCTTCGCGTTGCCCTGAACGACATCGACCTCGAAGGTGAGTTGTTCGCCATCGACCAGGTCGAAGGGTCGGCTCGTCTTCTGGCTGGCGGAGAAGATCCCGCCCCCTGTGGGAGACTCGGGCTGCTCGAATCGGAATTCGCCGTTGGACTCGGAAGGAATGCCAAAGCCGGGAACGAAGGTGAAATCGGTCCAGCCGGTCTTTGTATTGTCGTTGAAATCGTCGAGCACGGATTGATCGGTGATGAAGACCTCGGCGTTGTCGTAGACGACGCGGTAGGGGTCTTCAACGGCGGCTTCGTCCAGGTCCTGGTAGAGGTAGAGGGTGAAGTAACCGCTGGTGATAAAGGGCGCTGCCGGACTGTCGGTGCCATCCGCGAAAACGTCTGCGGCGGGAGTGTCGATGACGGTTCGTTCCCAGAGGAGGGCGTCGTTGGCGGTCTTGTCGAGGATCTGGGCGTGGATGGTGACGGAGCCGCCGCGGGCGGTGAGGCGCAGGACGAGGGTGATGTTCTCTTGTTTGAGTTCGGCGGTGACACCGTCATCGGCGACGAAGTACTTGTTGATGCCCTTGGTGATGAGGACGTCGGTGGTGGATTTCGCCAGGCCGTAGCCGGCGAGGGATCCGGGTCCGCCGGCTCCGGCCGTGGGAATGAAGGCGAGCACGGCGAAGGAATCCTTCGCGTTGCCCTGCACGACGTCGGCGCGCATTTCGACCGTTCGCCCGTCTTTCAGCTCGAGGGGTTCGGAGGTTTTTTGGCTGGCGGAGAAGATCCCGCCGCCGGTGGGGGACGTGGGCTGCTCGAATCGAAACTGGCCATTGGACTCGGTTGGAATGCCGAAGCCGGGCACGAAGGTGAAGTCGGTCCAGCCGGTTTTGGAGTTGTCGTTAAAGTCATCCAGGACACGCGCCAAAACGGGCGCAGGCCTCAGGAGACCGAGAACGACGACGAGGAGGACGAGGCGGGCAGCGAAGCGGCCGCAAAGGAGCCACGGTTTTCCGTTCATACAAACATTCAAGCGCAGGTTCAGGACGGACTAGGTCCACGGAAACGGGCGGATGGTCAATGCAATTTCCGAGGCGAACGGGGAATTCTCCGAATGGTCACGTCTTTGGAATAGGCGGGGGAAGGTGTTTCTTGGGGATTCCGGGTCGGATTGGGTGGGCTTGCTTCCCGTGAGGAGCGTGGCCATCTTGACCGACCTTCCACGCATGAAACCGACCCTGATGGCTGGCCTGGCGATGATCCTGGCCGCGACGTTCCTCTCGCCCGCTGCCGAGCCGGCGGAGCTTCCAGCAGCACAAGTGGTTCTGGACCGTTACATTGAGGGCGCAGGGGGGCGTTCGGCATTGGAGAAGCTGAAGACCCGGGTGGTCACGGGCAAGATGGAGGTCACGTCGCTGGGGGTAAGCGGAGGGATGAGCGTTAAGTCGAAGGCTCCGAACAAGCAGGTGAGCTCGATTGACCTGGCCGGGCTCGGGTCCATGCGGGAGGGATACGATGGGACGGTGGCGTGGTCGCAGGCGCCGGGGATTGGGGTCCAGGTGAAGTCGGGCGGGGAGTTGGTCCGCGTCCAGCGAACCACGGCGTTTCCGCGGGAGCTAAAGATCAAGGAGACCTATGACCGTTTTGAGACGAAGAGCGCCGCCAAGGTTGGTACGGTCGACGCGTGGTTGATTGAGGCCTCCGCCAAGGGAGGAAAGCCGGACCGATTGTACTTCGACCAGAAGTCCGGACTGCTGCTGAGGGAGGAATCCACGGTGAACACAGCCGTGGGCGAGATGACGTTCCAGATCGATTTCCTGGACTACCGCGCTGTGGATGGCGTGAAGGTGCCGTTCCTGGTCAAGATCCCGAAGCCGGAGACGATGGGGTTTCAGGTGACGGTGGACGAGGTGAAGCACAACGTGGACATCGCGGACGCGGAGTTTTCGAAACCGAAGAATTGAGGGGGGAATCCTCTCCAACGAAGAGCGTGGGTCTCGTCTTGGAACCGTGTCGGAAAGGCAAGTGACTCCCCGTCGAAGCAAGGCTCTTCAAGCGGTTTTTACGTTTGGCGGGCGTCTTCAAAATTCGGTTGCCACGCGGGGGCCTTTGGAAGTAGCCAAGGGGGCTTTCCTGGAGTCCGGATGCACTCAATGCCCATGTCGGCGCGTGCGTGGCGCGCGTCGATTGGGACGACTGCCTTTGTGACGGCCGGAAGGGGAATGGGGGGCTACCCCCACTCGGGTCACACTCACCAAACCGCAGAACGCATCGCATGAGAATACTCCATTCGCTGCCGGTCATGGGCATCGCCCTGATGGCAGGCCAGGCATTTGGGCAGGGCACACTGCCGGGGACACCGGAAGAGAACGGCCTGAGGCCGATCTCGGATACCCTCTACGTCAACACTTCTGACATCCTCAATAACGCCTCGACAGAGAGCCTCGGGATCGCCATCGCGCGAAACGGCAATGTCATCGTCGGATGGGAGGATGACGGCGACGGACTCAACAATCTGGCAGGGGTCTGGACGCTCGTCAGCGATTCCGGCGCCTTGATCACGCCCGACACCGAGATCACGTCTAAATCGCCCGAGTTTGACGGGCAGACCGTCACCACGAAATTCCTGTCGTTCTTCCGGCCGGACAAGACACCGATTCCCGGGGGCACCGGATGGGGGCCGAAGATCAAGGCGAACCCCTTCGGCGACGGTATTGGCATGGGGGCAACGGGGTACGATCTGGGTTTGGAGATCCCCGAACTGCTGGCGGACTACGATGGGGCCAACGGGGACTATCCCGCGGTCCAGTTGCTGAACAACGATGGGACGCCGATCTCGATCGCGATGGGAGTGCCGTCGGCGTACCACCAGCGCGACGGAAACATCCGCATTGGCGACTGGCATTACCTGTCCACGAGCAATGTCGTGATCGTGGGTGAGAGCCGGCAGGGCGCCGACCTCGTGGATGTCTTCGGAGGGGTGGATCCTCAGAATCACGTGATCGTCCGTGTGGTATCGCCGACGGGGCAGGAGATCAAAACCACCCAACTTGCCGGGGCGACGGCAACCAAGAGCGAAATGTGGCACGGGGTGGGAGTGACCCGCAACGGCTTCGCCGTGCGGTTCTCGGACAACGGCCCCGGAGTGATCCGTCTCTTCAGCAACGACGGCACTCCGATCTCGACGAACCTGAATCTTGGCGGGTTGACCGGTCAGCCGATCGCGGCAGGCGGGGGGCGCGGTGACGGCGTCGGTTTTCATGGCAACGGCAATGACGCCTACGCGGCCGTGGCTATTGGAACGGACGGCGAAGCCAAGCCCCACGTCTGGGTGAGCGTGATCAACACGAACGGCACGGTGCGCTGGAGCAAGAGTGTCTCGGACGACCTTGAATTGGTCGGGCCGGGCCGCTGTGACGTGGCGATCGACGCACTGGGCCGGGTCGCCGTCGTTTACGACGACGCTGCAGGGACGGGCGGGAATGCGCGGATCGTCCTGGGACGTCTCTTCGATGCGCAAGGCACCCCGCTGGGCAAGACGTTTTACGTCAGCGAGAAGGAATTACCGGATGCGGCGACGCTCGAATCGCGCAATGCGCGGGTGGCCTTCCGGAACGACACGGTGGCGGTGACTTGGGAGAGTCAGAACCCGGAGCCGGGCACGCGCGTGGTGGCCGTGCGCCAGTTTGTGATCCCGGTGAGGCCGGGAAGCATCGAGTCGGTGGGACTGACACGGATTGTGCCGGACACCGTCGTGATCAACCAGAATCAGGACGCGCTGGGCAACTGGGAGCCGTACGCCTCGGTTCTTGGCACGACCACTTTCCTGGTTGAGGCCAATGCGTTCGCCCAGGACTCGGCGGAATTCCAACGCTACGTTGTTGCGTTCCAACCGGCGGCGGGAGGAACGATGAAGCTGGCCGAGGGATTCTTCGCCGACAACGGGACGCCCTTCAGGGGCCAGGTCAATGCGTCTCGGCAAAACGGCAATCCGGGCCGCGTGGCTGGGGACACCCGGCCGGGAGCGGTGAACTTCATCGTCGGTGGCGAGGCTTCGCCCCACGTCTATCCGGAATTCGACACCGTCAACCGCTGGGCCGGCGGGTTCAACCGGCTTGACGATGGCCGGTACGGCGTGGTGCAAACCTTCGCGATCGATCCGGCGACGTTGAACCAGACGATGCTCAGCAAGGCCCAGGATTCCGCCAACGGACGATTGACCGCGGGCGAGCCACCGGGCAACCAGATCACCCGCTTCGGCGGCGACGTGGCCGGTTTGAGTGACGGCAATTTCCTGTCCGTGGTCGAGGATCGATCCGCTGTGCGCACGGGGGGCGGCAATGCGGCGGTGGCGACGATCTTCGCCCCCGATGGCACCGTCGTGAAGGAGAGCTTCGTGGTCGCGAATGGGGACATCTGGGCCAACGTCGCGGCAGTGAAGGGCGGCTTCGTCGCGCGGGTCGCCGGGAAGCTATACTTCTTCGACAACGCCGGCGTCCAGCAGGGCGACCCGGTGGAGCAGACGACGTCGGGCGAGAGCTTCGACACCGGCCGCGGGGATGGCACCCGGCTCGGGGGCCACATCAACCTGCCCTACGTGTATCTCGTCGGCCGCGTCGTCGGATCGACGGCGGTCCGCGTGGCAATCTGGGATGCGCGCACGCGGGCGTTTGTGACGGTGGCCGACGTGAGCGAGGGCGGATTCCGGGCGGATGCGGACCGGGCGCACATCGGGATCGACGCGTTGAACCGGTTTGTCGTGGGCTGGGTGAGCCGGCCGGATGGCTACGAGCAGCAGACGATCGCGGCGCGGGTGCTGCGGTTCGACGAGGCGACCAAGACGGTGATTCCGCTGACGTCGAGTTTCCTGCCCTTCATCAACTCGGCGCCCCAGGGAGGCATTCGAAGCCTCGGAATGAGCGTGGCCATGACGACCAAGCAGATCCTGGTCGCGGCCAAGGGTGAGATCAACCTGCAGAACCAGCCGGCCCAGGGCGCAAATTCGCCCCGCGAGATCAACTTCTACACGGTGATCTCGCATCCGGCTCCGGCCGACGATCCGACGCCGCCCGTGGGTGGGGCGGCCACCGTACGGGTGGCGGTGACGCGGGTGGCGACAGGACTGGCCATCACCTCGGACCCGAGTTCGCTGCCGGCGGGATGGGTGTTGCAGCTTGGGTCGAGCGTGAGCGGACCGTGGGTCACGCAGCCCGGAGTCACCACACCCGTCACGGTGCCGATCGGGACGGATGCGGCGGTGTTCCTTCGGGCCGCGAAGCCTTGAGCGAGCCATCCGGGGGCGTCCGTTCCCAGAGTTGAAACGGACAGGGGACCGGAGTGATCCGGTCCCCTGTTTTGTGCCGACTAGATGTTGCTGGGATCCGGGTGGACCCACGGCGCGCGGTAGGGGCGGCGGAGGAGTTGGGTGGCTTCGGCGTCATTGCGGACGGTGTGCGTTTCGAGGTCCCACGCCAGGGCCCGGCCGAGGCGCATCGACAGATTTGCCAGGAAACACGACGCGCTGGAAATGTGGGCTTGTTCGATGTCGGCGACCGGAAGCATCTGGCCGCGCTTGGAACGGGCTTCGAGGAAGTTCCGCCAATGTCCGCGCATGGCGGAGGCGACGTGACGTTCCAGATCCTTCTCGGTTTCGTCTTCCGGATACTTGGCGTACTCGAGCAGGGCGTCGCGTTTCCGGGCGGGGCG
>JBBQIU010000138.1:0-7114 GCA_038325245.1 Verrucomicrobiota bacterium | reverse complement strand
CCTCGCGCCTCGCCATACGGCCCTTTCCTCGAAAACAGGACCCCACTGACTTTTCAGACAGGCTCTGAGGACGGCCGGCCAGAAATGGCCAATCTCCAGGGGCATTTATGTCCGGGCGGACTGGAGAAGGGAATCGGGCCGGGACGGTGAAGAGGCGGTGGAAACGGTCCGCAGCCAGAATGCGGTCCGTTCCGCGAGAACGTTAACGCCGGGCATTCGAAGCATCGCCCAATGGTCCCCGGGAACCTTCTCCACTTCGATGCCGCCGGTTACGTACGGTCCCCATCCGTTTAACCGATCGCATTCCTGGAATACGCCGTAGCCGAGGGGATCTCCCGAGCGGAACAGCACCACGCGGCCTCCATACACTCGGGGTTGGTGGGTCTCGGCGGCGCGGAAGGACGCATCAAACACCCGCTTCTGGATACTTCTGGAAGCGTTCTCGTCCTCGGGGGGCGTCCGGTGGGGCTCAGAACGGCTTTCCGCCAACCCAAGTTCCGCGGCGAGATTGATTCGTTGAGACCGAAGCTTTCCGAGGAATCGCTCGCGGACCAGGCGACTCAGCGCGCGAGGACCTTGATCGGTGAGACACCGGAACAGTTCGACCATCGCCGGGACCAGCCTTCTGCGGCTCAGACTTCCCGGCGCCGCGGCGTCATAGAGAAGCACGAGCGGCGGGGCTTCCCCGGCGGCCTCAAGGGAACAGGCCATCTCGTGGGCCACGCTTCCACCCAGGGAATAGCCTGCAAGACACACTCGGCCCGTGGGATAGACGGACCGCAACTGCCTTATCATCGCCGCGGCGAGTTCCTGCACCGTCTCCTTCGGTGCTTCCGTTCCATCCACACCCGGGTAATGCAGGCCGTCACAGAACCGCCCGACCTCGCTCAATCCCTCCCGGAACGCGTCGGGGAAATGATTCATGCCCGCGACGCCGGGAATGAAGAAAAGCACCGGTCCCCCGCCCGATCCCTCGATGGGAATGTGATAGGGCTTCGCCCCGTCCAGAATTTCTGCCAGTCCTTCAATCGTGGCATGACTCAGGATGTCGGTGATCGTCGGAGTCACTCCGAATTCCCGTCCGATCTCCATCGTCAGACGCATCGCCAATAGCGAGTGGCCACCCATTGCGAAAAAATCATCCCGCACCCCCACGCCGGCCCTCCCGAGCACGCGTTCCCAGATGTCAGCCAGGCGCTTCTCGATGCTGTTGCGCGGGGCGACGTGGCCTCTCGGGCTTGCGTGCGCGGCCCGGCTTTCCTCACGCAGCGCGCTCTGGTCGATTTTTCCGTTGGCCGTCAACGGGAATTGGTCGAAGGCCGACCAGACCGTCGGAATCATCGCGGCCGGCAGCCGGCGCTCCGCAAACGTTCGAAGCCGTTCATCATCGATATCAGGACAACGTCCCGTCTCATAGCATGCCACCAGCTCCTTGCCGGAGGGACCCTGGCGCACGAAGACGCAGACCTGCCCGACTCCCGGGTGCTGTTTCAGAATGGATTCCACTTCCCTCGGTTCGATTCGGAAGCCACGGATCTTCACCTGATCATCCAGGCGACCCAGGAATTCGAGATTGCCATCGGTGAGCCAGCGGACCCGATCGCCGGAGCGATAAAGGCGCGCTTCGAGTGAGGGATGGAATGGGTCGGGAATGAAGGCCTCGGCGGAGAGGTCCGGGTGGTTCCAATAGCCGAGGGCGACGCCGTCGCCGCCGATGTAGAGTTCGCCGGCCTCTCCCGGCGGAACGGGGCGTCCCTCCGGGCTGAGGACATGGCACCGGGTATTCGCGACGGGGCGGCCGATGGGGACGGTGTCGCGGGCATCCATCGAGCCATCCCTCGGGATGAGGTACGTGGTGGTGAATGTCGTGGCTTCCGTGGGGCCGTAGCCATTGATCAGTTGGGTGTCGGGAAGCGCCGCCAGCGCACGGCGCACATGGGACACCGAGAGCGCTTCACCCCCCGTGAGCAGGAATTTCACGCCGCGCAGGGTTTCCGGCTGGTGATCGATGATCTGGTTGAACAGGCCGGCCGTCAGCCAGAGGCAGGAGATCTGATTGTCCCGCAACTGTCTTGCCAGAACATCGAATGTGGGAAGGCGCTCCGGACAAACGACGCAGGTTCCCCCATGGAGGAGGGGGCCCCAGATTTCGAGGGTCGAGGCATCGAACGCGACGGGCGCCAGGTGCAGGAAGCGCAAGTCGTGGCCCCACGGCAGAAAGTCGGTGCCGTGCACAAGCCGTACGATCGCCCGGTGCGGCACCGTCACGCCCTTCGGCACACCCGTCGATCCTGAGGTGAACATCACGTAGGCAGCGTCGGTCGCCTCCGCCATGGACTCGGGCGCCGAATCGGGGAGATCGACGATCGAGTCGTCCCCCTTCCCCTCGGCGATGCGGAGGATGTCGATCCCCTCTGGCAGGGCTTCGGAGGGCGGAGGGTCCGCAGCTAGGACGTACCTGAGTGACAGTTCGTCAGCGAGCTGCCGGAGCCGGGCGGGAGGGTGTTCCGGTGGGAACGGCACGTAGACTCCGTCCGCCTTCAAGATGGCGAGAACGGCGACGACAAACGCTGCGGACCGTTCCAGGTGCACACCGACAGGGATGCCGCGGGAGACACCTCTCTTCCTCAGGAGATGAGCCAGTCGGTTGGTCTGGACGTCAAGTTGGGCATAGGTCCAGGAACGGCGGCCTTCGACGAGCGCCGTCCTTCCCGAATTGGAGCGGGCGACCTGGGAGAACAACGAGCCGAGAGCAATGTCCCTGGGATAGGGAACCGGGTCTGGATTGAATCGAGCGACGGATTCTGTCGCGTCGGGACCTCTCCCAGGCAACCGGACGGAGAGGGGATCGTCCGGTGATCGGACCAGGGCGACGAGCAACTCCTGATACTGCCTGCCGATGGCTTCTGCGGTTCCCCTGCGGAAAAGATCCTCGGCGTACTCGAGTTCGCATCGCCAGCCGCCCACGCCATCATCGGTCAGGAAGAGCGCGAGGTCCGCCTTGGCGGTACCGGTGTGCGCGGGCATTGGCTCGACGGTGACCCCGGGAAACGTGGGTGCGGGCCAGGGCTTGTTGAGAAGGACGAACCGGAATCGGAACAGGGGCGAATCGCCCGGGCCTTCCGTAGGGTCACCCGCTCGGATGATCTCCGAGGACGGGAGAGTGCCGTGGGCGAACGACGCGAGCACCTCTTCGCGGGTGCTTCGGAGCGCGTGCCGGAAACTGGCGTTGGGATCCAACCTGAGGCGGATGGGGATCAGGTTGAGAAAAAAGCCGACGACGTTCTGGAACTCCGCGCGGGCGCGGAGGGAGATGGGAGTGGCGACGACAATATCCCTTTGGCCGCTGAGTCGTGCCAGCAGGATGTGAAACGACAGAAGGCCCGCCATGAACGCGGAACAACCCTCTTCCCGCGCCAGTTTCTCCACGGTGCCGCGGGTCCCTGCGTCGAGTTTCAGGACGACTTGTCCGCCGCGGAATGTGAAGCGGACGGGCCGGGGGGCATCCGTGGGGAGGCGCAGATCCGCGGGAACACCGTCGAGTTCCGCCCGCCAGAAGGCTCTATCCAGGTCCGAGGCGGGTTTGAGAAGTTCCTGTTGCTGCCAGACGGAGTAATCCGAGTAACGCGGAGTGGCTACTTGGCCGGATGCCGGCATTCCCTCGGCGGCGGAGTAGAGATCCGCCCATTCGTCGAAGATCAGCCGTACAGCCCATTCATCGACGAGTGAGTGCTGGAAACTCACGACCAGGATTGCTTCAACGTCGGAAACACGAAGACCCATGACACGCCAAAGAGGGGGGTGGCTAAGATCGAAGGAGTGTCCGACGACCTCGCCGACGCGCGCGTTCAACTCCTGATGGCGTTCCGATTCACCGAGATGCGTCAGGTCCAGAATCTCGAAGAGCGGTTCGGGCAACGAAACAAGCCGTTGGCGGAGTTCGCCGGAGATCCCGGTGAAGCAGGTCCGAAGGATCTCGTGATTCCGGACCACACGGCTCCACGCGGTCCCGAGGCGGGCCAGGTCCACGTTTCCATGGAGCCGGTAGGCGAACGAAACGTTGTAGGCTGCGGGAATGGCCGAGAGCGCGTGAAGAAAGCACATCTGCGCCTGGGCCGGCGAAAGGGGGGCATCGTCGCGGCCGCTGGCGGGAAGGGGCGCCGCGTCGGTTGCGGATGGGTCGGATTGGGTCTGCCGCAGAACTTCGGCGAGTTGGGCCACGGTCCTGTTCTGGAAGAGGGTGGACCAGGCGACCGAGGCGCCGAGTTCGCGACGAATGGACGCCGCGATCCGCATGGCCAGCAGTGAGTGTCCGCCGAGCTCGAAGAAATCGTCGTGAATGCCCATCCGATCCAACCCGAGGACCGACCGCCAGATCTTTACGAGTTGCTGTTCCCGCGTATCACGTGGGGCCATTCCGGCGGCGGGCTGAAGCGGCGAACCCGCCAGGGTGGAAAGCACCTTGCGATCGGTCTTCCCGCTGGCCGTCATCGGCATTTCGGGGAGCAGGATGAACCGTTTCGGAATGAAGAATTCCGGCAGGTGAACGCCAAGCGCCGAACGCAGACTCTCGAATGTGGGGTGGGTTTGATCCCGCGCCGTCAGGTAGGCGACCAGCTCCAGTGACTTATCCGGCGCAGGAAGGGCGAGAACGGCCGCCTGATGAATGGCCGGCAATTCCCGCAGGCGCGTTTCGATTTCGCCGAGTTCGATCCTGTGCCCGCGAATCTTGACCTGGTGATCGAGGCGGCCGAGGTAGTCGAGCCGTCCGTCAACCCGGTACCGAACGAGATCACCCGTTCGGTAGACCCGTCGGCTGGAGTCGAGGGGGTGGGCAATGAACCGGGCCTGGGTCAGGTCCGGCCGGTTGAGATACCCGCGGGCGAGCCCGGCTCCACCGACCAGCAATTCCCCGATCTCGCCGCGGGGAATCTCCCGGAGTTGCTCATCCACGATGAGAACGTCCGTATTGTCCACGGGGTGCCCGATGGGAACCGGTGCGGACGCGTCGTCGATGCGGGTGGCGGCGGAGTAGATGGTCGTCTCGGTGGGGCCGTAGAGGTTGAACAGTTCGCCGCGAAGGTGCTGCTTCAGGCGGGAGATGAGGTCGGGGAGAAGGGCTTCTCCCGCCAGCAGCAGCTGTTTCAGTTGCCCAAGAGCCCGGGGTGCATCCGCCTCTTCCAGCAGTAGCTGCGCGCGCGACGGAGTTCCCTGAAAATGCGTGATGGCGTGCTGGATGACGAGGCGCGGAATCGATTCTCCGGATTCGTCTCCGCGGAAGATGACGACGGTCTGCCCGTGGCAGAGGGGCCATAGAAACTCCTGTATGGAGATGTCGAAGGAGAAATTCGAAGTCGCCAGCCACACGGCGTGCCGGGGTGTTCCGAGGATTCGTGCGGTGGCTTGGAAGAGATTGGCGAGGGCTCGATGCTCGATCTGAACTCCCTTGGGCTGGCCCGTGGACCCGGAGGTGTAGAGGACATAAGCCAGGTGTTGCGGCTGTGCCGCGCACGCCGGCGGCAGTCTGGGTTCCTGTTTCCCTGGGAGGTCTTCGAGGCAGAGGATTCGCGGTCCTTCGGTGGGCAGGCGGGACGCCGCGTCACGTTCGGTGATAATGACCGGTGTCCCGGAGTCGCGAATGACGAAGTCGATGCGTTCCGCGGGATTGGATGGATCGATGGGAAGGTAGGCGCCTCCGGCCTTGTGGATCGCCAGCACCGCCACCACGAATCGGAGGGAACGACTGAGGCAGACGACGACAACCGTGTCGGGTACGACCCCGTGGCGGATCAGTTCATGCGCGAGGGCGTTCGATTGGGAATCCAGTTCGGCGTAGGTGAGCCGGTCATTGCCACTCACTACGGCGAGCCGATGTGGGTGGTTCGACGCCCATTCGATAAACGCCATGTGAACGCAGGCCAGGCTGCGGTCCGACAAGGCCTCCGTCTCAATATCCATCTCAACTCTCATGCCTGCGCCCGTGTCATCTATCGGCGGAAGGAGCCATAGTCTTGACGCAGGACAATTTTGCTCCCCGCGCGCATACAAGTCGATCCCCAGACGCCCTTAAGTTACTCCGCGTAGGTGAACCGGCAGTGGGCACTGTCCGTACGCTAATAGGGCGTGGCTTCCCTTTTCGAATTCAGAAATTTGGCTAGAAGGCTTCGGCGAGGGCGAGGGCGGTGCGGATGGCCTTGGACTTGTTAACCGTCTCCTGGAACTCACCTTCGGGAGTCGAGTCATGGACCCATCCCCCGCCGGCCTGGATATAGGCCTTGCCGTCCTTGAGCAGGGCGGTGCGGATCGTGATGCAACAGTCCAGATTGCCGTTGAAACTGAAGTAACCCACGCAACCGCCGTAGGGTCCGCGGGTCGTACCTTCCAATTCGGAGATGACCTGCATGGCTCGGATCTTCGGGGCGCCGGAGAGCGTGCCCGCTGGGAAGGTGGCGCGCATGAGATCGTAGGGGGACCGGCCCGGATCGAGCTGGCCTTCGACCTGCGAGACGATGTGCATCACGTGGCTGTAACGTTCCACAATCATCAGGTCCTTCACCCGGACAGTTCCGAAGTCGCAGACGCGGCCGACGTCATTTCGGGCAAGATCAATGAGCATCACGTGCTCGGCCCGCTCCTTGGGGTCGGCGAGTAGCTCTCGCTCGAGCTCGGCATCCTCCTCGGGCGTCTTGCCGCGCCGGCGGGTGCCCGCGATGGGGCGGATCTCCACCTTCCGACTCTCACAGCGGACATGAATCTCCGGGGAGGCGCCGACGAGGGCGAATCCGTCCAGTTCGAGAAGGAACATGTACGGGGACGGATTGATCGAGCGAACGGCGCGGTAAACGTCGAGAGGCGGCGCCTGGGTGTGCGCGCTGAAACGCTGGGAGCCGACCACTTGGAAAATGTCGCCGGCGCGAATGTATTCCTTGGACCGTCGCACGTTGTCCAGGAACTGCTCCGGGGTCTGGTTGGAGACGAACGGCAGTTCGGGGGCGTTTTTGAGAAACGAGACCGGCCGGCCCTGGATGGGCTGCTCGAGAAGCGAAACAATCCGTTCGATCTCCCCCACGGCGTCGTCGTACGCGGTGTCAGGGTCTGTAGCGCCTTCCAGGGA
>JBBQIU010000137.1:0-7142 GCA_038325245.1 Verrucomicrobiota bacterium | reverse complement strand
GGATCAGTTCAACCTCGGTCTGGATCCGATCAAGGCCCGGGAGTTTCACGACGAAACCCTTCCGCAGGAGGGGGCGAAGACCGCCCACTTCTGCAGCATGTGCGGCCCCCACTTCTGCTCGATGAAGATCACGGAGGATGTGAGGAAGTACGCGGAGGAACAGGGCGTCAGCGCCGAGAACGCGTTGAAGCAGGGGTTGGACGAGAAGTCCCGGGAATTCGTCGAGGGCGGGGCGGAGGTTTACACCAAGGCCTGACGAAAAGCCGGACCCGAACGGGGGGCAGGCGTCCCGTCAGATCCGGCGGATTGGGGCTTTTCAGCCCGGAAAGTCGATCGGGGTCGATCCCCCGGCTTACAGCCGTGAAGCCCCAGCGGGCATCCCGTAACCGTTCAAGGACCGTTGGGCGAGCGGAGCCGCTTCGCAGATCACCGGTGTGACGACCGCTTCCTCCTCGGCCTGGCCGCCGACGTTGGTGTAGGTCGGTGGTGTGTTCTGACCCCAGAATTCGGCGAGCGATCGGAACATCTGTGCAAACTCCTCGGTGCGTGTGGGCTTGACGAGGAAACCGGTGATGCCGGTTTCGTACATGCGGGAGCGGTCCGACTCCAGCGTCGAGGTGGTGAAGACGATCACGGGGATGATCCGCAGGGCGGCATCCTTACGGAGTTCGGTCAGAAACTCATGGCCGTCCATCCTGGGCATGTTGATGTCGAGCAGGATCATGAAGGGCCGTCGGGCGGCGGGATCGCGAAGCCAGGCGAGGGCATCTTCGCCGTTTCGCTTGGATTCGATGGGAAACCGGGTGCCCAGGCGTGCGAGGGCGCGTTCCACACTCAGGATGTCGACCTCGTCATTCTCGATCATGAGGAGCGGGCGGCTCTGATTGCAGAAGCGGCCTTCGCGCTTGGTGCGCTGGCGATCCCGTCGCCAGGTGATGGCGAAACGGATGAGTTCATGGACGCCGACCAGCTCGAGCTTTTGCCGCATGTTGGCGCGGTGGACGTCGACGGTTCGCGGACTGATGCCGAGGCGGTCGCCAATCTCCTTGGCCTCGAGCCCCTCGGCGGTGAGCGAGAAGACCTCCATCTCCCGGGTGGACAGACGGTCCTCGGGAATGATCGCCGAGTTTTCGGCCGCCAGTTCAACCGGGTCAAAGTTGGGAAGGAGCGAGGGAGAAACGAATCGGTCGCCGTCCGCGATGCGCACGAGGGCCTTGATCAGGACTTCGGGCGAGCTGGAGGCGTCGATGAAGCCGCGCACACCGATGCGAATGGCGGCATCCACCTCGTCCATGCCCGAGGGTGCGGTGAAGAGAGCCACCTGAAGCTTGGAGGCCTTATCGGCATTCATGGGCAGCGCCCCGGAGGCGTGCAATGCGGCGAGGGACGGTTCGTCCACGAGTAAAATGTCCGGATCAAGGCTTGTGACTTCCTGCCAACCTGTCGTGGCGTTTCCGGTATCGCCCAGAACCTGTAGCGATGCTTCGGCCGTGAGGCACATGCGCAAGCCGGTTCGTGCGAGGGTATGTGAAAGAATTAGATAGATCGTTTTCATAGCAAGTTCTGGTGGGTTGGATGTGTGTTTTGCGTACGACGCTGGACACGTCTTCGACCAGGTTTCCTATGAGATCTGGCCAGCGTCATCCGGAACTCAATCTCCGGAACATAGAGGTCATTCATGGAACGGGCTCGAATCAACTGCATCTATTATCGGCGAATTTCTGGCTTTACCTAATACACAAAAACCCTCCGTAGGGAAGTGTCGAATCCTGAAGATACGTGGGCTACGGTTGGATGATTCCGTTGCGGATGGCATACCGTACGAGGTCGGCTACGGAGCGCAAGTCAAGCTTGGACATAATGTTCGCCCGGTGGGTTTCGACCGTCTTGACGCTGATGCCAAGGATATCAGCGATTCCCTTGTTACTCATTCCCTCGGCGATGAGCTGGACAATCTCACGTTCGCGGGGAGTGAGTTGGAGGGGGTTGTCGTTCGGCGAAGTTTTCCCGATCGGATCGAGGTAACCCGCCAGCAGCAATTCCGAGACGCGTCCGGTGAAGAAAGGTTTGTGTTGAAGCAGTGCCTCGATGGCCTGGATGAGCAACCGGGCGGCGTCCGACTTCATGACGAACGCCCGGGCGCCGGCCGCGAGGACCTCACGGACCAGGCGGTCCGTGTCGTGCATGGTGAGGATGAGGACCTCGGTCTGGGGGCAGAGTTCCCGAATCTTGCGAGTTGCCTCGAGGCCGTTCAGTTCGGGCATCGAGAAGTCGAGAATCGAGACATTGGGTTGCAATTGGGCGGACAAGCTCACGGCCTCCCGACCATTCCGAGCCTCGGCGCAGATCTGCCAATCCGTTCGTACGGCAAGCACTTTACGAAGTCCTTCGCGGACCAGTTCGTGATCGTCGGCGATGAGAATTCGCGCTGGCCTCACTCTGGCCGGCACTCTGGATTACGTGGATCGGCCCTGCAATCATTACTCCGCCGGGTGGAATCACAAACCCAGCACTGTCGGGAGTCTCGACCCCTGTCACTATCGCGGCTCACTAAGTGCGTCGGAGTTATGAATTCAGATACCGAAAATCCTTGGAAGGTGGTAGCGGCGACCGGCGGTGATTTGGAGATCGTGCTTACGGTGGTACGGGAGTTCTACAGGGATCTTGAGTTTCCCTGGGACTCGGACCTGAAGCGGCGGGTCTTGAAGGGTATTCTCGGGGGCACGGAGGCCGCGAAACTTTGGCTTATTAGGGATTCTGCCGGTGTGGGGGGCTATGCGTTGGTCACGTATTTCCTATCGCTCGAATTCGACGGGCGGGTGGCGCTGTTGGATGAGTTCTACGTGGAGCCGCGATGCCGCGGGATGGGACTTGGGGGGTGGGCCCTGGAGGAAATCGCCGGACGGTTGGTGGCGGAGGGAATCGGCGTCATCCGGTTGGAGTTGGACGAACGACATCCCGAGGCAGGAAGGCTGTATGCGCGGCACGGATTCCGCCGGGAACCGCGCCAGATCTGGTCCCGCCGGATCGGTCCGGATCAGGCCGACGCGCTTCGTTGAAACTCGGCCAGCCCGTCGGCGGCTTCGGAACGTGGCAGATGGCCACGTTCCAGCGAGGCATCGTTGAGGGCGAGCAGGCGCTCATAGAAGTCCGTACCCAACTCGAGCAGTTCCGGGGTTGGGCCGCAGGCGTCGAGGAGCGAGAACAGCGTGTTTTCGGCGTCGGCGTAGCAGCCCGAGCGCTCGAAGTGCAGCATGAGGTGGGCGAGGAGGTCGGGCGGAATGGAATCGGTGGCGAGGGTTGACCGGAGAGCCTCAACGGTGGGGACGAACGCGGGACTTTCGCATGGATCGTCGTGTTCGAAGACCGAAAAGAGGAGGCGAAGGGCCTTGAAGTGGGTCTCGCGGGCAGTTTCCTCGTGCCCCTCGGCGAGGGCGACGTCGCCGGATTCCTTGAGCAGTGCCACGAGGAAGTAGGCGCGGGTGTGGACCTCGTGGGTGGTGCCGGAGCGGAGGAGGCGGGCGAGGATTTCCGTCGTGGAGAGGCGGAGGATCGACTCCCGATCGGCGCCCGTAATCTGTTGAAGTTGTTGGTCCAGGGCGTGGCGGGCGTCTTCAGCTCGGTTCTTGAGGCGGAAGTCCTGGATGCGGCTGAGGGCGCGCGCGAACTCCTCAATGAGTCGGAGAAGGTAGTCGTGGTGGATCATCGGAGTGCTTTCGATACGCCGTGGAGAAGGACGACGGGAGAGTGGACCGGGCGGGAAAAACCGCAACAGCCGGTTGAGCCTGGGGGCGGCCCTGTTCATGCTGCACGGCTGCGCCATGGCCGATCCGAGGTTGGAAGAACTGAAGTCCCTGCTGCCGAGGTGCCTGCTTCACGACTGGGTGAGGCTGGGCTCCCGGGCGGCACGGGTGGTCCGCGACCGGCATCATGCCGCACGGCACGAAGCGTTGCTGGAGCGTTTGCTGGAACGGGCGCGGGCGTCGGTGGCGATGCGGGAATGGCGGGCGGCGAACGTTCCCTCGGTGAGCTATCCCGTTGATTTGCCGATCACGCCACGGCGCGAGGACATTATTGCGGCGATTCGTGAGAACCAGGTGGTCGTGCTGGCCGGAGAGACGGGGTCCGGGAAGACGACGCAGATTCCTAAGATGTGCCTGGAGGCGGGGCTGGGGATCGAAGCGAAGATCGGATGCACCCAGCCGCGGCGGGTGGCCGCCTTGTCGATTTCGCGACGGATCGCTGAGGAATTGGGGGTCGAATGGGGTCGGGAAGTGGGATGCAAGATCCGGTTCGACGACCGCTCGAGCCCGGAGACGTTCATCAAGCTGATGACGGACGGCATCCTGCTGGCGGAGACGCAAGGGGATCCGGATCTCTCGGAGTACAACGCCCTGATCATCGATGAGGCGCACGAAAGGAGTCTGAACATCGACTTCCTGTTGGGGCATCTGAAGGGGCTCCTGACACGGCGGCGGGATCTGAAACTGATCATCACGTCGGCGACCATCAACACGGCCGCCTTTTCGAAGGCCTTCGACAATGCGCCGATCGTGGAGGTCTCGGGGCGCCTGTACCCGGTGGAGGTCCGGTATGCGCCGCTGGACGCCGAAAGCGAGGAGCGCGGGGAATTGACCTTCATCGACGCGGCGGTGCGGGCGGCGGAGGAGGCCATGATGTCCGCAGGTGCGGGGGACGTGCTGATCTTTCTCCCGGGCGAGCGGGACATCCGGGAGGCGAGCGATCAGCTTGAAGGCCGGTTGGGACGGGAGGTGGAGGTGATTCCGTTGTTTGGCCGGCTGAGTTCAGGGGAGCAGCAGCGTGCCTTTGCGTCGGGAGGCCGGCCGAAGGTGGTGGTGGCGACCAACATTGCAGAGACTTCGCTGACGATTCCCGGCATCCGCTATGTCATCGATGCGGGGTTGGCGCGGGTCAGCCGGTACAATGCCCGGACCCGGACCAAGCGACTCCCGGTGGAGCCGATTTCGAAAAGCAGCGCGAATCAGCGGAAGGGACGGGCGGGGCGTGTCCGGGACGGGATCTGCATCCGCTTATACTCGGAGGAGGATTTTGAGGCGCGGCCGGGGGAGACGCAGCCGGAGATTCAGCGCGGGAATCTGGCGGAGGTCATCCTCCGGATGAAGGCCTTCCATCTAGGCGACATTGAGACATTCCCCTTCCTGGATCCGCCGACACCGGCGGCGATCCGGGCGGGTTACACCCTGTTGCACGAACTGGGGGCGCTGGATGAGAAGCAGGAACTGACGCCGATGGGCAAGGATCTGGCGCGTCTGCCCATCGATCCGACGCTGGGGCGTATGCTGCTGCAGTCGCAGCGCGAGCATGCCACGCGTGAACTGCTGATCATTGCGTCGGGCCTCAGCATCCAGGATCCCCGGGAACGTCCCCTGGACCAGCGGGACGCGGCCGATGCCGCCCATCGGAAGTTCGTGGATCCCCGGTCGGATTTCCTGACGCTGCTCAAGCTCTGGGATGCCGTTCATGACGAGTGGGAGACCCTTCGAACCCAGAATCACCGTCGGCGGTTCTGTCGGGCCCATTTTCTCTCGTACACGCGAATGCGCGAGTGGCAGGACCTCTATGGGCAGTTGCACGGGGCGCTGGAGAACGTGGCATCGGTGCGCCTCAACGAAAGCAGTGCGGATTATGGCGCGATTCATCGGTCCATTCTGGCGGGATTGCTCGGGCACGTAGGGCAATGGAAGGAGCGCAATGTCTATCGTTCGTTTGGCAACCGGGAGTTGCAGGTGTTTCCGGGGTCGGCGTTGCACGAAAGGGGTCAACCGTCGCGCAAAGGGGCGTCCCCTGCGCGGACCGAGTCCAAGCCTCGCGCGTCGTCCCAGCCGGGTTGGATGGTGGCGGGAGAGATCGTGGAGACCTCGCAGTTGTTTGCCCGGACGGCGGCTGGAATCGAATCGCAATGGATCGCCGATCTGGCGCCGCATCTTTGCAAGGCGACGCATCGTGGCCCTCATTGGAGCCGGTCTGCGGGACGGGTTTTGGTGGAGGAGATCGTGACCTTGCATGGGCTCGAGGTGCTGCGTCGCAAGGTGGCCTACGGCAACCTCGAACCCACCGAGGCCACGGCGATCTTCATCCAATCGGCGCTGGTGGGGGAGGAACTGGTGGCATGGGGCGACAAGGATGACGAGGTGGGGGAGGACAGCGTGATCGAGGGCGGGCGACGCGGAGGCCCTCCTGCACGGGCCTTGCGCACGGCGTTGCGGCAGCCTCGGTCACTAGCGCCGCAATATCGATTCCTCGAACATAACCGGAAGCTGCGGCAGAAGCTCGAGGACTGGCAAACCCGGTTGCGTCGAAATGAGTTCGGGGATGTGGAAGAAGCGCTGGGGGCTTTCTATTCGGAGCGAATCCGAAATGTCTCGTCCCTGGATGAGTTGAACGGGTTCCTCGCGGGGGCGGGCGGTCCGCAGGTGCTTTGTGCGGACGAGGTTCATCTGACGGGCGGTCGGGATTTGACGTTCGATGAGGAGGCCTTTCCTTCCTCGGTCGAAGTGGGCGGGCAGGCCGTGCCGCTCTTCTATGCCTATGCTCCGGGCGAGGAGTGGGACGGGGTGACGATTCGATTGCCCGTGGAGATGGCGAGGACGGTCTCACATTCGAGTGTGGAATGGGCGATTCCCAGTCTGCGGTCCGAATTGGCGAGCGAACTGCTGGGCTCGCTTCCAAAGACACATCGCCGCCTCTTGCAGCCGTTCGCACCGAAGGTTGAGGAAATTGTCCGGGATCTGAAACCGGAGGGGCCGACCTTGCTGCACGATTTCAGCCGGTTTCTGCGCGAACGGTATGGGATTTTAGTGCCGGTGAGTGATTGGCGGCCCGAGAACCTTCCCAACCATCTGCGCCCGCGGGTCGAAGTGATGGGAACGGACCGCAAGTCGATCGCCGCGGGGCGGGATCTGACCCAGGTCCGGGCGACGCTCGCGGCGGTCCGTGCGCCGGTGGTGGACGACTCGGCTGCGTGGCTGCGGGCGGCCCAGGAGTGGGAGCGACCGGGACTCAGCGGGTGGTCCTTCGGCGATCTTCCGGACCGGGTGGATGTCGGCGTTGTTCAAGGGCTGCCCTTGATGGCATGGCTGGGACTGCGGGTGGAGGAGGGG
>JBBQIU010000136.1:0-7165 GCA_038325245.1 Verrucomicrobiota bacterium | reverse complement strand
CGTTCCTCCTGGAGTTGGATCTTCTCTGCGGAGAGTTTCTCGAGCCGGGTTGCCTGGGCCTGTTTCTGAAGGTCCAGGGCGGTGAGTTCGTTGCGGACACGGCCAAGGCTCTGGGCTGCTCCGAACGCCTCCGACTGGGCCTGGCGCAAGGCCAGTTGTTTCTGAAGGAGTTCCTGTTCGACTCCCGCAAGGGCGGCCCGCCGCTGTTCCAGTTCGACCTTCAGTTCCGCGACACGGGTCTGGGATTGCGCGAGCCGTTCGACGACCGAGGAGAGTTCCTGTTCCGCGGCGAGGGTTCGTTCCTCGGCTTGTGCGATTTCTGCGAGGGCCCGGCCGTTCTGGCTGTCCAGCTCCCGGAGCCGCTCTTCGTGGAACTGGATCCTGCTCTCCTCGCGTTCGGACTGAGCCCGGAGTTCGGTTCCGCGTTGCTGGGCGGCGCTGATCTCATGTTCCAACTCCGTCAATCGGGAACGAAGCTGAAGAATTTCGTCCTCGGCACGAAGCACCGAAGCAGAGGAAGTCTCCACCTCGCAACGGAGCTGCTCCGCAGCGGACTCGCGTTCGCGGATCTCGTGGACGAGGACGTCGTACTGATGGCGGGCGAGTTGTGTTTCGAGGTGCTGCAGGTCGGCAATCAACTGCTTGAACCGGCGTGCCTTGCCGGCCTGTCGCTGGAGGGACCCAATCTGCCGCTTCACCTCACGGATGAGGTCCGCGACGCGGAGAAGGTTCTGATCCGTCTGTTCCAGCTTTCGGAGGGCTTCCTTCTTCTGGGACTTGAAGCGTGTGATCCCTGCGGCTTCCTCGAACACCATGCGGCGATCCTCGGGTTTGCTGCTGAGGATCTGCGTGATGTTCCCCTGGGCCATGATCGAGTAACTCGTCTTGCCCATGCCCGTCCCGGCGAAAAGTTGCTGGATGTCCTTCAACCGGCACGCGGTCTTGTTCAGGAAATACTCGCTTCCCCCGTCCCGGAAGACGCGCCGCGTGATCGTCACCTCGTTGTAGTCGATGTCGACGCCCGCCGCGCGCAATTGGTCCGCACCCACCTCCCCAATGGTCAGGGAGACTTCGGCTAGCCCGAGTTGGCGCCGTCCGTCTGTGCCATTGAAGATGACATCTGCCATCTCACCTCCGCGAAGGGCCTTGGCGGACTGCTCGCCGAGCACCCAGCGTATGGCGTCGGCGACATTCGACTTGCCGCAGCCGTTGGGCCCGACGATCGCGGTAATGCCGCGCTGGAAGTTCAGCGACGTTTTGTCCGCGAAGGATTTGAACCCCAAGACGGTCAGATTCTTGAGATACATGACGGTCAACAAGGAACCGGAAGGGGGCGGGGGTGTCAAAGGCAAACCCGCAGCCCATTGGGGCAAGTTATTCACAAGCCACAAGCGATTGCGGGTGATCGAAGGGTCGGGCGGACGAGGTGGTGGTGCAGGTTGCCCAACATGCTGTTCGCAGGCAGCCCTGGCTGTGGGCCCTGTTGGAGGGGAGGTTGTGCCTGCCAGTTGGGCAACCGGCGACACAGCAGACGGGCAGTCTGCGCGGTGCGGAGTTTTCGCCAAACACCTTCAGGTTCTGGACCTCTGATTCTCGGAGGGCGCGTCTTGCATAGGGGAGGGGGGGCGGAGCGGCGCTTGCGAAAATGGGGCAAAGGCCTGAGGATGGGGCATCGATCCGGGGCCGCCCCAACATGGAGTGGGGTGTGGGAATAGGGGCATGACCTTCTTTGATGGGCGGGCCGGGTTTCGATTCCGACTCTGTGAAAGAACAACTTCTCGAATTGCTGGGAGCCAAGGATTACTTCCCGGCGGACGCGTCCGCGTTGGCGGACCGATTGCAGGTAAGGCCTGCGCAGGAACAGGAATTTCAACGCGTTCTGGCTGAACTGGAACAAACGGGGCGGATTGCCCGGATCAAGGGGCATCGCTACATCCTGCCGATCGAGGCGGACCTGATTTCCGGGCGGATTCGTATGAACCGCCAGGGTAAGGGGTTCCTGAACCCGGATGACGAAGGTCTGAAGGAGATTGAGATTCCGGAAAGCGCAACGGGCACGGCGCTCCATGAGGATCGTGTGCTCGTCCGGCGTGACGTGAAGCCGAAGGGGTTACGCCCGGATTCGGCCACGCCGAACACGGGCGCGGTGGTGCGGGTCCTGGAGCGTCGGAGGACGCAGATTGTGGGAACCCTGCAGCAGAGCCGGCACTTTCTTTTTGTCATTCCGGATGATCCTCGGATCCCGCATGACATCTACGTGCCGCCCCCGCGGGATGTGGGGCGACCGGCGCAAGTGGGGGACAAGGTGGTGGTGGAACTGAGGGAATGGCAATCGCGCCACACCAATCCGGAAGGCGAGGTTGTGGAAGTCCTGGGAGCCCCGGACGCCGAGGGGGTCGACATGTTGTCCGTGCTGCGGCAGTACAATCTGCCCCTTCGATTTCCAAAACAGGCGCTCGATGAGGCGGGCTCGGTCGGAACGACGGTGACGGAACAGGATCTGGCAGGCCGGGTGGACTGCCGTGAGCACCCCGTGATCACGATCGACCCGGATGATGCAAAGGACTTCGACGACGCGATCTGCCTTCAGAGGGCTGAGGGAGGACACTGGCGGTTGTGGGTTCACATCGCGGATGTCTCCCACTATGTGAGGCCGGGTTCCGCGCTGGACAACGAGGCCCGGAAGCGGGGCAACTCGACGTATCTGGTGGATCGGGTGATTCCGATGCTGCCTGAGGCGTTGAGCAACGAACTCTGCTCCCTGAAGCCGGGGGTGGATCGGTTGACGAAGTGTGTTGAGTTCAAGCTCTCGGACGCGGGGCGGGTGTTGGAGTCGCGATTTTATTCCGCGGTGATCCATTCGAAGCGGCGGTTTTCGTACCAGGAGGCGTTCGCGATCCTGCAGGGAAAGCCGGACGGGCCGATCGAGGAGATGCTCCACGACGCCCACCGTATGGCGCAGAGTATCCGAAAAGAGCGGTTCAAGGCCGGTTCGCTGGAGCTGGATTTTCCAGAGATGAAGATCCGGTTGGACGAGCGGGGGCGCATCGCGCGGATCGAGAAGGTGATGAACGATGTCTCCCACCAATTGATCGAGGAGTACATGCTCCTGGCGAATGAAGCAGTGGCGACCCGATTGATGGGCACGCGACGGCCGGCGATCTACCGGGTGCATGAGTCTCCGGATGAACGGAGGCTCATGGAGTACCGGGAGGACGTTCTGAGTCACAATGTGCCCTGCGGCAACCTGACACAGCGCGTGGAAGTGCAACGCCTGCTTCACAGGCTGGGCGACCTTCCGATCGGGCCCGCGCTGAAGATCGGCTTCCTCAAGTCGCTCATGCGCGCGCGATACGCCGTCGAGCCGCTGGGGCATTACGGACTCGCCAAGGACAAGTACACGCACTTCACCTCGCCCATCCGCCGGTATGCCGACCTCGTCGTGCATCGGGCACTGTTCGCGAAGGCTGCTGGGAACGCGGGTTCGCTGAAGGAGACGGGGGATCACCTGTCCATTACGGAACGGAACTCCTCCGATGCGGAACGCGACAGCAAGGACGTGAAGTTGTTTGCCTTCCTGAAGGGGCAATTGGAATCCAGGCGACCGGAGGCCTATCCCGCCCTGGTGACGGATGTGCGCAATTTCGGTTTCTTCGTGGATGTGCCGGGCCTGGCGATGAGCGGATTGGTTCCGCTCTCGAGCCTCGAGGATGATTTCTACGTGTTTGATGCGGGGCGCAACCAATTGGTTGGCCGACGTACCCGGCGGGTGATCCGGCTAGGCGACCGTCCCACGGTTCAGGTTGCGAAAGTGGACACGTTCAAGAAGCAGGTCGATTTCTGCCTCGCGGCGACGCCTTCAGTCGGCGAATCCACCCGGACCACGGCGCGCGGGCGGACTACAGGCGGCCGTTCATCCCCACGCCCGGAGGGCAGAGCCCCGGTCCCGGCGTCTGATCGCACGGGGGCCAGACGCACCAGCACCGGCACCGGCACCGGCACCGGCACGGGGACGGGCTCTTCGGGACGGTCGGGCCCGGCCCGGCCGGGAGTCCGCGAGTCGGGATCGCGTGCCGCCACGGGTGGCCGAGGCGGGCGGGATGCAAGGGGTGGCACGAATGCACCCGCACGAAAGGGGAGCGGCCCTCTTACCACCCCTCGGCGCCCGGACGTGGAAACGCCGCGGCAGGCGCGCCCAGTCGGCGGCGAGCGGGAACGGCAACGACCGGAGACAGGCCGGTTCCGGGAGGAACAACCGTCGCAGTCAGCACCCTTGGCACGGACTCAATGGCCTGGACGGCCGGGACCATCCGATCGACGGGGACAGGACAAGCCTTCCGGGCGTCCGCAGGCAGGTCGGGGGCGTGCCGGAGAGGGTTCTCAACGGCGCGGAGATTCAGACCGAGGACGGGCCGGGGAGGTTCATCGCCATGCGGGGGGAGGGACGGGTGGACAGGGGCCGTCGGCGAATCCACCGGCGAAGCCAGCGGAGAGGCCGCGGCGGAGAGAGAGCCCGCCGAGGGCTGGGGTGACTTCGGGGTCACGCGGCAATGCTCAAGTTCAAACCGGGCCGCCCGGTCGATCGGGGCCGTCCGGTCGATCGGGGCCGTCCCGTCCGCGACCGTCGCGACCGTCGCGACCCGGGCGTGGCGCCCCATGAAAACGACGCAGACGAACGCTCGCCGGGTCGAGGACGGACCCGTTCGTCAACTGCCGGGTGCCTTTGGGGTGCTTCCCGCTCTGGGGATGATTGTGGTGGCCGTGGTGGCGTGGATCGGGCGGATGGAGGTGCGCGCCGGGGAACCCGCGTGGGATGTGATGGCCGACACGTGGGTGGGGACGGACGCGCTGGGACGCAAGGTGCCGGGGCACGGAGAGGTGGGAGCGCCTCGGCCCGACCGAACGTTGGGGATGTTCTACTTCCTCTGGCATGGAGCGCACATCCAAGGGGGTCCGTACGACGTGACACGGATTCTCGCGAAGGAACCGGGTGCGATGGAGAATCCGGGGAGTCCGGAATGGGGGAGGTTGCATGCGCCGCATCACTGGGGGGAATCGATCTTCGGGTACTACCTGACCCAGGACGCCGGAGTGCTGCGGAAGCATGCACAGATGCTGGGGGACGCGGGGGTGGACGTGGTGGTGTTTGATGTGACGAACCAGATCACCTACCGGGATGACTACAGGGCATTGCTGCGGGAATGGTCCACCTGGCGGGCGTTGGGGAATCGAACGCCGCAGGTGGCCTTTCTCGCGCCGTTCTGGGATCCGGCGAAGGTTGTGAGGGAGTTGTGGCGGGATTTGTATGAACCCGGGCAACATCGGGACCTCTGGTTCAAATGGGAGGGGAAGCCCTTGATCCTGGCAGACCCGGAGCTCATCGACGGCAAGGAAGAGCAGGCGGCGCAGAATGTGCCGGCGGAACTCGAGCCGGGGTCGTCGCTGGGGCAGTCCTTTCGGACAGAGCGGCCGTTCCGGGCCGTGGGGGGACGATTTCCGAACTGGGGATCGGCGGGGGCGGCGGTGACGTTGACGCTGCTGCGTGACGGTCCGGGCGGGGAGCGACTGACGGCGGAGCGCTTTCACAACGTCGAGGACAGCGCGTGGGTGATGCTCCGGTTCGATCCGCCGTTGGCAGGGGGTACGTATTATCTGGAGGCGACGGAACCCGGCGGGCGGATGGGGTGGTGGAGCCATTCCGCGGACAAATGGGCAGCGGGCAATGCGTACGCGGATGGCAAGGCGGTGGCGGGGGATCGAACTCTTCGATGGCTGACCACGGATCAGCAGGCGGAGCGGTTCCGGGACTTCTTCACGTTTCGAAAACCGCAGCCGGATTATTTTCAAGGGCCGACGAAGCCGGACATGTGGAGTTGGCTGGAGATTTACCCGCAGCATGTTTTCCGGAATTCGAAGGGCGAGAAGGAGCAGATGTCGGTGGGCGTGGGGCAAAACGCGGTGGGGAACCGTTTGGGGTCGATGAGCGATCCTGGTGCGCGGGGCCGAAGTTTCCACAAAGGCGCCACGGACGTGCGGACGGATGCGGTGCGGTGGGGTTTCAACGTCACGGAGCAATGGGAGCGGGTGCTGAAGGAGGATCCGCGCTTCGTCTTTGTGACGGGCTGGAACGAGTGGATTGCGGGGCGTTTCGCGGAGTTCAACGGGGTGAAGCGCCCGGTGATGTTTGTGGATCAGTTCGACCAGGAACACAGCCGGGACATAGAACCGATGCGGGGCGGGCACGGGGACGATTATTACTACCAGTTCGTGGGGCACGTGCGCAGGTACAAGGGCGCCCGGGCGCTGCAGACAGTGCGCTCAAGGCGGGTCCGCATCGATGGGAGGTTCGAGGACTGGGCCGAGGTGCGCCCTGAATTTCGAGACACGCTCGGGGACCCGGTGCGACGGAGGCATCGGGGCTGGGACACGAACGTCCTCTATCTGAACGAGACAGGACGAAACGACCTCATGGCGGCGAAGGTCAGTTGTGACGCGGAACAGGTATCGTTTCACGTTCGGACCCGGGCGCCGCTGACGCCGGCTAATGGAGCGAGGAATTGGATGGTGCTGTTTCTGGATGTCGATGGAGACGCGTCGACGGGGTGGATGGGGTACGACTGCGTGGTGAATCGGGGGCGGGACGAAAACTCGGCGTGGGTGGAGAGGCACGACGGCACGGGCGACGCATGGAGACGGGTGGGGGAGGCGCCGGTGCGTGCCGATGGGGATCAACTGGAACTGGAGATTCCTTGGAAGCTCCTGGGCCGATCGGGGCCGCCGGAATTCCTGGACTTCAAGTGGGCGGACAATCTGGAAGGCACGGGGGATTGGAGTGACTTCACGCTGAATGGAGATGTGGCACCCAATGACCGGTTCAATTACCGGGCGGTCCTTGGGGCCGGGGCGAAATGACGAAGTGCAGGAAGGTCGGCCGATGGATCGCCGAGCCCATGGCGCGCCAAGCCGACCTCGCTTGGATTCACCACCAGAAGCTGGGATCGCCGGTGGTCCGGACGTTCATCTTGTTAAACTTTACCCAGGAGGAGTGGCCATCGAGGTAGACGTGGTTTCCGCCGGAGGGGATGCGGCCGGCGAGGTGAGGGGTCTGGTGACCGCGCCAGCCGCCGTCGATCTTGTCGTAGCGGTTTCTCCCCCGGTCCGTTTC
>JBBQIU010000135.1:0-7176 GCA_038325245.1 Verrucomicrobiota bacterium | reverse complement strand
CTTGCAGCCACTGTCGGCCTCTGAACCCCGTCCCCGGTCGCCTGTCCCAATGTCCCGCCCCGTCCAGATCGTCACCGCCCTTTTCCTGGCAACGATTGTCGGGGCGTGGGCCTGGTTCAACGTGGCGGCCGCAAAGGATCTGGAAACCATCCGGTTCGGCGTGCGATCCAACATCGACGGCTGGCGATTCGAGCCGGAGCCCATCGGCAAACAGGCTCAAGAAATCCTGGCAACGACCAATCTCATCAACGGCATCTTCTCAGCGCAGGACGGCCGGCGGGTGATGGTCTTCGCGGCCGATTGGCGCGCCGACAGTTCACAGGCGATGAGCGTCGTCCAACATACTCCGGACATCTGCTGGGTCGGGGCAGGCTGGTTGCCCGCCGATATGGGACAACCGGATCAGATCCAGCTGGAACTTAGTGGACGCGTCGTTCCGTTCGAATGCCGGGTCTTCGCTCCTCCCGGAGGTGCCGGACGCGAACTCGTCCTTTGGTGCACGTTGGTCGGCGGAACATTCCTCCAGGAAAGCGGGCGTTGGGCGACGGAGGAGAACGCCAACGTGTCCAGCCGAACCCGATTCGACTCGGCCGGTCGCCGGTTGGCATCCAACCAGTTTCTAAAGAATGTCGCCAATCGCCGAACTGCGATCGGTGAAAAGCAATTCGTCCGCCTTTCCGTACCCGTGAAGGGGGAGTGGACGTCGAGCCTCGAAGAGCTCAAGGCATTCGTACCCGTGTGGCTAAGTGTGGAAGTGGTCGAGTCCGAGCGACCTATCCAAGATTGACGGTCTCCTCCACGCACGAACATCGGCCACTTCCACAGCACCCCGGACCCGTCAAACTGCCACGCTCGCTGCCGTCGGATCTCAACTATTTTCCATTTATGCGCAACCTACGCTCAACCCTCCGTTCAGGTGGGACCGTGGTCGGCACCTGGTGCAATTCTGGCTCACCCATCATCGCAGAACTGATGGCCGCCAGTGGCTTCGATTTCGTGTGCGTCGACGCGGAGCATTCCGCCGTCGATGTTCCCCAGGCACAATCGTTGTTCCAGGCTGTGAGCGCCGGGAATCCTAACTGCGCGCCGATTGTTCGTCTTCATGGCGTGGACTACCCCCTGGTAAAGCGCTATCTGGACGCCGGCGCGCGTGGAGTCGTCTGCCCGCTGATTAATACGCGCGCGGAGGCCGAACTCCTGGTGACCGCAGTCAAGTATCCGCCCGACGGCCGACGCGGGGTGGGTTTTTGTCGTGCCAACAATTTTGGCTTGAACGTCGGGGAGGAATTCAAGATCGCCAACAGCGAGATCCTGACCGCCGTCCAGATCGAACACATCGACGGCGTCCAGAACATTCACGACATCCTTTCGGTTCGAGGGATCGACGCCGTTTTTATCGGACCCTACGATCTCACGGCGTCGATGGGCATCACGGCCCAGTTCGATCATCCCGATTACCTGAAGGCGCGCGACCAGATCCTCCAAGCTTGCCAGGAAAAGGGGGTAGTCCCCGGTATCCATGTGGTCCAGCCGAACACGGACGAGTTAATTGCCCGGGCGAACGAAGGGTACCGGTTCCTGGCCTACAGTCTCGATATCACGATGTTGCTTCACACGTGTGTCGCCGGCGTGGGCAAACTCAAGGGCGTGCTGGCCCACCGGGATCTGGAGAAGAACTCGCCCCGCCACGATCACGGGGACTGACTGAAGACGGAGGACGGAAGACGGAGGGCGGAGGGCGGAATGGGGGAGGAAATACAGTCGTTTCGGGAGCTTCGAGTTTACAGGTTGGGGCTCGAACTTCAGCAAGAGGTCTTTTCCATCACCCAGGCGTTTCCGAAGCACGAGATGTATTCCCTTACCGATCAGATGCGCCGCTCGGCTCGCTCGGTGGGCGCGAATCTGGCGGAAGCCTGGCACAAGCGCCGCTATCCATCCCATTTTGTCAGCAAGTTGAGTGACGCCGACGGTGAACAAGCGGAAACCCAGCAGTGGCTCATGACCTCCAGTTATTGCGGATATATCACGGACGCGGTGCGTGACGAGTTGCTTTTACAATGCCAGGAGATCGGCCGGATGCTCGGTGCCATGATGCGATCATCAGAAAAGTTCTCGCGCCACTGACCCTGAATCCATCAACCCAACACCCCCCCGTCCTCCGTCCTCCGTCCTCCGCCTTCTGGCAAAAGACCCATGCACAACGTCGTCGCCCTGCTCCCGATGAAGGCCCACTCCGCGCGCGTGGTGGGAAAGAATTTCCGCAACTTTGCCGGCAAACCACTGTTCCGTTGGATCCTCGAAACGCTGCTCGAGCTTCCTGAAATCGAAAAGATTGTCATCAACACCGATGCCCGCTCGATCCTCGCGCAGCACGGTCTTATAGATACCGACAGGATCCTTATCCGGGACCGTAGAACCGAGATTTGCGGAGACTTCGTCAGCATGAACAAGGTGCTCGCCGACGACCTCGCCAATGTGGAGGCCAGGACGTACCTGATGACCCACACCACGAATCCCCTGCTCGGGGCCGCCACCATTCGAGGGGCTATCCAGAGTTACGAGGCAGGCGCGGCATCGGGTGCGCAGGACAGCCTGTTTACGGTCAACCGATTCCAGACCCGCTTCTATCGAGCCGATGCTTCGGCCGTGAACCACGATCCGAACAACCTCCTCCGGACCCAGGACCTGGAGCCATGGTATGAGGAAAACAGCAATCTCTACCTCTTCAGCCGTTCCTCATTTTCCGATACCAATGCCCGTATCGGCCGGAAACCGATCCTATTCGAGACCCCCCGGATGGAATCCTCGGACATCGATGATGTGATCGGATGGACCATGGCCGAAATGCTCGCCCTCAGCCGACTCCTATTCGTCGCACAAGCCAAGATTCCACCCAGTGAGGTCTGAACCGACACCTGCGCTTGAGCTGACTAGCAGTCCCCACCGTGGATAGAGACGGGGCCGACTCCCCCCACCCATGGAGTCCGGGCTGCGGGAACAAGCGAAACGCATCCCGCGGCTCATTCTGCCCTCCCTCAACCCATCGCCATCTCCCACTCTAATTCCGCTCCATGCCCATCCTGCGCGCCATCAACCGTCGACTCCTCCGCCCTTGGACGAATGAGGCCCGTCGCCTTTTCGCGGGAACCTTCCACGTCACTCAGACCATCACGACGGATCGGTTGGGGGAGTTCCGCTTCCGCGTTCAAAACGCAACCGAACTCGGCCGGACGCTCGACTATGGTCATGAGATGGCCTCGCTCGCGGCGTTCCTGTTCCTTCTTAAGCCCGACGACATCGTGTGGGACATCGGCGCTTCCGTGGGGCTCTTCACCGTCCATTCCGCAGCGCGATGCACTCAGGTCGTGGCCTTCGAACCCGACCCGCCGACCTTTGTCCGGCTCAAGGAAAACGTCGCGTTGAATGCCCTTTCCGGGAAGGTGCGCTTCGAGGGTTGTGCCGCGGGGGAGAAGAAGGGGACCCTTGAATTGGCCAGCGATGGCCTTCATGGATTCGCTCCTGTCCTCGCGTCCGGCAACCTCGGTCGGCACCGCGCCAAGGTGACGGTGCCTGTCGAGACGATCGATGACCTGGTGCAAGCCGGCGTCGCGGCTGCGACGGTTATGAAAATGGATATCGAAGGCGCCGAGATTCTTGCCCTGCGCGGAGGACGCCGGGTGCTATCCGGCTCCGCCCGACCCAGGCTGATCTTCATTGAGATGCATCCCCAGTTCCTTCCCAACTTCGGCTCCACCAGCGCCGAGACCGAACGGTTCGTCGAAGAGTGCGGTTATCGACTCCTGTCGACCCAGCAGCGCGCCGATCAGTATCACCTCATTGCCATCCAGGCATCTTAGACGCTCCGATTCCCTCCTCTCCGCCAAGCCATGGCTGTTTCATGGGTTCAGCGTGCATGGACCTCACCCACGCTGACCACATGGGGAAGCTTCGCCGCGCGCTCGCTGAACCTCGTTCTGGTGCTTCCGCTCGCCCTGGTCCGGCTGTCCGCGCCGGAGATTCAAATTTGGCAGGTGGTCCTGGTCATCGGCTCGCTCGTTCTATTTCTCGATCTCGGACTTTCACCGACCTTCACGCGGATGTTCGCCCGGTCCGTTTCGAAGGTCGAAGGGACCGACCGCGCAGCCGGCACGGATTTCGTGAAAGTGGAGGAGATATGGCAGACCATGTTCTTTCTCTATCGGTGGGCCGCGGCCGCGGGTTGTCTTCTCCTTTTCGCCCTGGGCACGCCAGCACTATGGAAGGCGATCCACGCCCTCGACGATGCGGCCATCGGCTGGTACGCGCTGGCCGTCGTTGGATTGACGAGTCCCCTCTCCCTTCTCGGTCTCGGGTATGGGGCCTACCTGCAGGGGCTGAATCACGTGGCCCTCGGAAGGCGATGGGAGGCTCTGGCTTCCCTGGGCGCCACTTTGACAAGCCTCGCCGTGCTGGCCGCTGGGGCCGGGGCCCTCGCCATGGTCATCGCCAATCAGTTCTGGGTGGTGCTGGCGGTCGTTCGCAACCGGATGCTGGCGCGCCAGGTGGAGGGCGGCCGCGCCAGAGGGTTCGCCCAGCCCCGCCTTGTGCAATCCACCTGGATGGAGGCTTGGCCCGCCGTGTGGCGGAGTGGATTGGGCGTGCTTCTTACCACCGGATTCATCCAGGCAACCGGACTGATCTATGCGCAAGTGGGCAATGCGGCCCAAGTGGCCTCCTACATGGTCGCACTTCGGTACCTGACTGCGGTGAGCCAGTTCTCCCAGGCCCCGTTCTACAGCAAGCTGCCGACGCTCGCCCGATTACAGGCGGCGGGTGCCATATCGGAGTTGGTCGCCTTGGCGCGTCGAGGGATGCGGCTCTCCCACGGCACCTACGCCGTGGGTATGGTCGCCCTCGCGTTCGCTCTGCCCCCGCTCCTGAACAAGTTGGATAGCGAAGTTCCTTTCGTGCCCGCGCCGGTGTGGTGGCTACTGGCCTTCGGCACGTTCTTCGAACGGTTCGGTGCCATGCACATCCAGCTCTTCAGCACCACCAATCGGATCCTGTGGCATATCGTCAGTGGGATCAGCGGCACCATCATGATCACCGTGACGTTCCTACTCCTGCGCCCTTTCGGAGTGTATGCCTTCCCGATTGGCATCCTGTCCGGGTACATCGGCTTTTACGCGTGGTTTTCAGCCCGTCTCTCCTATCGGGAATTTCACATCCGGCCCCTGCCGTTCGAGGCGGCATCGTCGCTTCCAGCCTTCGGGTTCCTGTGTGCCGGGGCCGTCGTGCACGCGTTGATCTGATTCCGTTTGACCCCCGTATACTATGTCCGATCCCTCCAAAGCCGCCCTGGTGATGGGCAATGGTCCTTCGATCGACCAGGTGGACCCGGCGATCCTCCCGGAATACGAAACGTTCGGCACCAACCACATCTGCAAGAAGTTCGCGGCCTGGGGACGGCCTCTGGACAATGTGGTCATCACCGACTCCAACCGGCTCGCTGAAATCGGCACGGCCTACAAGGACTTCAAGGGCCGCTTCTACGTGGGCGACCAGCGCTATATCGAGCCGCCGGTGTCCCATTGGCGCCGGATTCTGGGTCGTGACTTCATTCCGTTGCGCCAATTGACCAAACAAATGATGCCCGTGAACGCCCTGACGCGACGCATCCGCTGGACCCACTACCTCATTGCGACGGTCTTCGACAAGACCCGTTTCACCTTCGATTTCGAAAAGGGGCTCAATTTCGGCTCAAGTGTTGTGATCAGCGCCATCCAGATCGCGGCCATCCAGGGCCATCGACGCATCCTCCTGACCGGCGTCGATTCCCACTACGCGACGCCGAAAAGTTATTTCGCAGGCATGACCGGCGATATTCAGTACGTCAACCCCACCTTCATCGCCAGTCCGCGCCTGTTCATGGAGCCACTGCTGGTCCTGTTACAGATCTACTTCGAGCCCATGGGAATCGAACTGATCGATTGCACCCCGGGCGGATCCCTCCGATTCATCAAGAAGGGAACCTTGATCGATGGTTGACGACTTTGACCTAGCCCATCGATGAGGCTGATTCAACGACTCTGCCAAGTAGTCCCCACTGTGGCCTCCGTCGATCCAAGGCTTAGACAGATGCTCGTACCTCACGACAACACCTTGTCGGAATTCTCCAGCCGTTCATGATACCGTACCGAGAACATTTCAATCCTCCGAGGCCCCTTCCAAGCCATGGTTCCAGCCCGCTTCAGAGCAATCGATTAGTGAGCCATTCGAGCGGAGGCGCTATGAAGACACGAAAGATCAACGTCCCGACGTCCGTGGGATGTCGCGATATCAAAGGAGCGGCACTGTGATCTGGATGCTTGTTGCGGCCGCCCCGATTGCGTGGACTCTGATTGAGGCGGGACTTGAATTCAGCCGACTCCCGAAACGCGTTCGGATCGAGACAATAGCCGTCGCGATGGTTCATACCTTGCTCGCATGCGCCCTCTGGATGTCAGGATATCAGCTCGAACAAGGCTATGAAACCACTTGGGCACGGTTTGCGGAAGACTACCGGGGTACCCCGTGGAGTTGGGAGGCCGTGATCGAGATCTATCGCTCCATTGACAACGATATTTACCGGATCATGTGCGCCATGGTCAGCAAGTTTAGTGACGAGCCGAGGCACCCCATCGGCGCAATCAACCTGGTCACTAGTATCTCGTTGGTCTTTCTATTCGGATCTATCCGATGGCGCCTGGACAAAGTGGGGCCAACCTGGCCTGCCAATCTGGTTTTTTCATGTGCACCCTCGATCGTCCTCTTCTCATCTCACGCGGCCCCGGATATACTATTCGCCACGACGCTGTGTGTGCAGTTTGCACTTGCCCTGGACATGAAGTCCTTGGGAAGGGCAGGTAGTTTGACAAACTCGACGGGGGCCGAATCCCACACTGGGTTCAGGCGATCGGTGTCCTCAATGGCGTCCGAAAGGCCCCTTCAGACCAGGGTGTCCAGTCACCCAGCCGAGGAGGGCCTCGCGCCTGTGCCAGGACTTTGGATGACCGTTGCCCGATACATCATTGCGTCGGCGATAGCTATCGGAATTCGTCCCCACGCCGGCCTGATGTTCGTAGCATTGCCGCTGCTGTTTGTCTTCTTTTACGGACGTTCCGCTCGATTCATTGCCCTTGGACTTCTCGGTATTGC
>JBBQIU010000134.1:0-7195 GCA_038325245.1 Verrucomicrobiota bacterium | reverse complement strand
GGAACTGCCCTCCGCGCACGGTGTGGAGAACGATCAGGGCGTCGCCCTGGGCAGTCTCATGCCGCCTCACGTGGCGGCGGCCGGCCAGAAATGGCCAAACTCCACCCTCTCCCTCCGGGAGAGGGTTAGGGTGAGGGGTCCCGGCATTCCCCTTGCAAGGACTCGGGTGCAGTCCATGGGTAGGTGGCTACGCACACTTGGCGCGAGGGCGGCGGAACCGGCGCTGGTGGTCTCGGGCGTGCCTCCGGAAGTAGGCGAGCCCGCCGGGGCGGATTTGGCGGTAGACGAGGCCCAGGAGCAGGTAGACGGAGAGCCCGATGAGCACGCTGTTGACGATCGCTCCGATGGTGAATGCCTGGCCCCATACCAGGGCGTCCATGGCCTTCTCGGTCACATCCTCCGGACTGTCGACGACGACGGGCGGGCGGACGAACAGGCCTCCGGTGCGCAGGTTGAAGTAGAAGAGCAGCGGCCAGAAGAAGGTCAGGGTGGCGCCCCCCACCAGGCCTGCGGCCGCGTTGCCGCCGAATAGCTTGGCGACGAAGCCCGAGATCAGGACGCCGAAGCCAAAGGTCGGAAAGAAATTCACGATCATTCCCACGGCGAATCCGCGGGCGACCTTCTCGCTCTGCCCGCGAATGCGGAAGAGTCGGATCAGGTTGAAAACAAAGCAGCGCTCAAGGGAGAGCCACGCGCGGTAAAGCATCGGGCGGGAAAGCTCTTGGGAGGGCCTGCCCAACACAAGCGGGAATGGTGGATTCGGGAGCGCCGACATCCTTGTCGGTACACGCTCCTGCCTGAGAGCCTGACGGAGACAAGGATGGTGCCATGAACCTCCGCGACGGGATCTCAGACACATCTGTCCGCACACGCGATTTCGTGCCGAAGCGCTTCCTGCCCGGCGCCAACGTGTCCACGATCCGGGTGAACGGGACGTGGAACCCTAGAAGCATGAACCCGCTGGATCATCTCGCGGACGTTTGGAGGTTCAGCGTCCTGGCGCTGACCCTGTTCCTGTCGGTGCTCGCATCGGGCCACGCGCTACTGCACAAGAGGGATTCCCGGGCCGCCACGCTGTGGGTCGGGTTTGTCTGGCTTCTGCCCGTTTTCGGCGCCGTCCTCTATTTCATCCTCGGCGTCAACCGCATCAAGCGGCGGGCGACGCTGCTGCGCGGGGACATGGAACATTTTCGGGCGCGACAGTCGATCGACGAATGTTCCACTGAAGAACTCCCCCGCGTTCTCCCGGACGCCAGCCGCCACCTTGATGCGCTCGCCTCCGCCACCGCCAAAGTGGTCAACCGGCCGTTGCTGCCTGGCAATTGCGTCGAACCGCTTGTCAACGGCGACGAGGCCTATCCCGCGATGCTCGACGCCATCGCGAGTGCCCGGGAATCCATTACGCTGTCGACGTACATTTTCGACCGCGACGAGGTGGGGTTGGCGTTCGCCCGGGCCCTGGGCGAGGCCGTGCGGCGGGGCGTGGAGGTCCGTGTGCTCATCGACGCCACCGGCACGCGCTATTCGTGGCCTTCCATCCTCGGCCCGCTCAAGCGCGAACGGGTGCGTCACGCCCGTTTCATGCGTACGTTTCCGCTGCGACGGCTTCTCGAGATGAACCTGCGCAATCACCGCAAGATCCTGGTCGCGGACGGCCGTGTGGGTTTTACGGGGGGATTGAACATCCGCGCCGGGCACTGGCTCGCGAAGCAACCCTCGCACCCGGTGCGCGACCTGCATTTCCGGGTGACCGGCCCGGTGGTCGCGCACTTGCAGGAAGCCTTCGCCGACGACTGGTTCTTCACGACGCGGGAGGCGCTGCGTGGTGAGAGGTGGTTTCCGGTTTTGGAGAATTGCGGTTCGGTCATCGCCCGAGGCATCACCGACGGACCGGACGAAGACTTCGAGAAGCTGCGCTGGACCCTTCTGGCGGCCCTGGTGTCGGCGAAGCATTCGGTACGCATCGCGACGCCCTACTTTCTGCCGGAGCCGACCCTCATTGTGGCGATGAACCTGGCCGCCATGCGGGGAGTGGCCGTGGACATCCTTCTACCAGCGAAGAGCAATCTCCCTTTCGTGCAGTGGGCGTCGACGGCGCACTGGTGGCAAATGCTGGAGCGGGGCTGCCGGATCCGGCTCAGTCCGCCGCCCTTCGATCATTCGAAACTGTTCCTCATCGACGATGGCTGGGCACTGGTGGGTTCGACGAATTGGGATCCGCGAAGCCTGCGTTTGAACTTCGAATTCAACGTGGAGTGCTATGACCCGGTGTTGTCGGGGAGGTTGGCGCAGTGGTTTGACGGTCAATTGGAACGGAGCCGGGAGGTGACGCTGGCGGAAGTGGACTCCCGAAGCCTGCCCGTCCGGCTGCGTGACGGCGCGGCGCGGTTGCTCACGCCCTACCTGTGATGGCAACAATCGCGTGCGGGATCCGTGCATGCTGAACGCGTTGGTCATCTTCCTGGGGGGCGGGCTCGGAAGCCTCGCCCGGTGGTGGCTTTCGGGGCTCGTGGCCGACCGGGTCGGACAGACGTTCCCCTGGGGCACCCTCGTCGTGAATGTCTCGGGCTGTTTTCTCGTGGGCATCTTCGCCAGCTTGACCGGTCCCGATGGCCGTTTTCTCGCCCCACCGCTCTTGCGGCAATTCTTCATGCTGGGAGTCTGCGGGGGGTACACGACGTTCTCGTCCTTCAGCCTTCAGACCCTGACCCTGGCCGAAGAGGGACAGTGGTTTCGTGCGGGAGCGAACGTGGTGCTTTCCCTGGTCACATGCCTCGTGGGGGTCTGGCTGGGGCATCTGCTCGCCATGACGGTCAACACCCCGAAAGGGAACTGACATGCACAACCTCACCCCTAGACCACTGGACTGTCGCTTGGGACGGCTACTCAACGTTCGGTGTGAGGCTTTCGCAGACCTTCAATACGGACAACCGATTGCGGAGGAAGGGGAGGATGGATTCCCAAGAGTACGCCTCGCCCGTTTTTTCGCCCTTCGGGGGGATGGGTGGACCTGCGAAGGCGATCCCGTCCTTCCAAGTCTCTGCGTTCCCTGCGTTCTTTGTGGCAAATCCCTCCCCGTCCGGCGCTCATGTCCGTCGCATTCAGGTGGGCCTGGAGGCCTGCCCGTTTGGATTTAGGCCACAGGGAACGCAGAGAGCGCAGAGAAGGAACCTGGTTTTCGCCAAACACCTTCAGGTTCTGGACCTCTGATTCTCGAAGGACGCGTCCTGAGCCTTTCCCGTTCGCGTCTTTCGCGTCTTCGCGCGTCATGATGGATGCGACCGTGTCGCGCGCAGCGCGCGCCTGAGGCGTTCAGCGAAGTCGGTGAGCAGGGCGTCGTCGTGGGCGAGGGAGAGGTAGAGCTTTGTTCCCATCGGATTGAGGAAAACCTGGGACTTCAGGAGTTCGAGCAGGACAGCGCGGCTGCGAAGTCGATCCGCGCGCTGCCACCCGGCGTGGTCCCGGATGGGATCGCCGGCAAAGGCGATCTGAGCCAGGGGACCCAGGCCGAGAACCTGGGCGATCTCGCCCTCGGAGGTCAGGACCGCCGCGAGAATTTCGCGGAACCTCCGGCCCAGCGCATGCAGGTGATCGTGGACGCCGGGTGCGGAGAGAATGTCGAGTGTGGCAAGCGCCGCAGCACAGGAAACCGGGTTCCCTCCGGTGGTCGATGCCGACCAAAGATACGAGGGTTCCTCCAATCGGGATTCATTGACGACTTCCATGATGGACTCGGCTCCCCCGAAGGCGCCGATGGGAAAACCGCCGCCGAGCGCCTTGCCGTAGGCGGCGAGGTCGGGTTGAACGCCGAAATATTCGGCCGCGCCCCCTGGTGCGAGGCGGAAGCCGGTGACTACTTCGTCGAAGATGAGGACGATGCCGTGGCGGCGGGTGACGGCGCGAAGTCCTTCGAGAAATCCCGGCAATGGAGCGAGGCAGCGATGGACGGGTTCGACGATCACCGCCGCCAGCTCATGGGCGTGCCGGGCGATGATGACCTCCGTGGCGGACAGGTCGTTGAAGGGCGCGGCCAGGACTCGGGACGTGATCCAGTCGGCGCCGGTTCCGGAGGCGTCGGCGCTCTCGCCGTCCGAGGTGGCGCCGCGGAGCATGGCGGCGACGCCGACGGGGTGTTGACCGTGGTAGGCGCCTGCGAACTTGAGCACCTTGGAACGGCCGGTGGCTGTGGCGGCGACACGGAGGCACATGAGGGTGGCCTCGGTTCCGGAGGCGACGAACCGGAGCCGTTGGAGGAAGGGGGCGAGGGCATGGAGGCGATCCGCGAGTTCGACCGCACGGCGGTTGACGGCGGCGAAGTTGATGCCTAGGGCGGCCTGTCTCGAAGCGGCTTCGACGACGCGCGGATGGGCGTGGCCGACGAGGGCGGAACCCCAGGCCATGGTGAAGTCGATCCACTCGCGATCGGAGGTGTCCCAGACGCGTGCGCCGGACCCACGTTCGAGCACGGGGAGCAGTTCGGGAGGGGCGCCGTATTCGCCGTTTGAGGCGCCAGGGAATAATTCGCGCGGCATTCGGGGGGAGAGTGAAACGGGGAATGGGGTTGGAGTCAGCCTTGGACCTGTGAAAACCTCGGGGCATGGATCGTTCCGGTTACGGGAGACGGGGTCGAGGTTGTAGCGCAGGTTGCCTAACCTGCTGTTTCGCAGGCAGCCCTGCCTGCGTGTCCATCAGGGCGCGAGGTTCGGCCTGCCGGTTGGGCAACCGGCGATACAGCAGACTTGGCAGTCTGCGCTACGGCGCCAAGGCGCTGCGAGATGCGGTCGTATCGGCGGCGCCTTCATTCCCCCGTTCCTTTGGGGCTCTATGGACGCATATCGTCTGGGCGATGGCCGTGGCCTTGGGCGTGCTCGTGACGGGGGCGGGAGTCTGCCGCGCGAACGCCGCGTCCGCGGACGAGGCGCTGGCGGCGCATTTCCGAGCCTTTCTGGACGAGCGCTTCCGGATGGAACCGACGGCGGCGACGCAACTGGGGGATCATCGGTTTGACGATCAATTGGAGGATCCGACGCCCGAGGCGCGAGCGGCGTGGCTGGCGCATGTCAAAAGAACCCTGCGCGACCTGCCAGGTGTCGTGGATCGCCGCGAGCTGACTTCGGACGGGCGGATCGACTACGCGATTTTCGAGCAGGACCTGGAGACGACCCTCTGGCTCGCGGCGAACACACGGCCGTTCGAGGAGGATCCTCGCGTGTACGGTCCGTACATCAGCGACGGCGTTTATATGCTGCTGGCGCAGTCCACGATGCCGCGGGAGACGAACATTTCGAATGTGATCGCACGGCTGGGGAAGATTCCGCAGGTGGTGGCGACGGCGATGGCGACCCTCCGACAGCCGCCGCGAACGATCGTGGAGACGGCAATCCGGCAGAATCGGGGTGCGGTCGCCTTCTACGAAAAGGGCCTGCTCGACCTGGCGGGTCCGACGCCGCAGTTGGCGGCGCTCCAGGCCGCCGCGGCGCCGGTGGCGGTAGTGTTAAAGGAGTACCAGGGGTTCCTGGAAGGGGAGTTGATGGATCGCGCGACCGGGGACTGGCGGCTCGGGCGCCGGCGGTTCGCTCGAAAACTCGACCTGGTCCTGGACGCGGGCATGAGTGCGGACCAGGTCTTGTCGGATGCCGAGGCGGAGTTTGAACGCGTGAACCGGGAGATGTACATCGTCGCCCGTCAGCTTTGGAGCCGGTATTTTCCGAAGGAGACGCTGCCGCCCAGCGATGAGGCGGGGCGGCGGACGACGGTGGCGCGGGTCTCGGAGGCCGTGAGCAAGGAACATGGCAGGCCGGAAGAACTGGTCGCCGACGCGCGCGCGACGGTGGAACGGATCCAGACATTCATCCGCGAACGGGACATTCTGCGACTTCCGGAACCGGACCGGTGCCAGGTGATCGAGATGCCGGAGTTCCGGCGGGGCAATTCCCTGGCGTACCTGGAATCGGCGCCGCCGCTGGAGCCGGCGACGGCGAGTTACTATGCGGTCAGTCCGCCCCCTGCGGATTGGGGCGCGGAACGGGTGAGGAGTTTTCTGGAGGAATACAACCAGCACATGCTGCAGATCCTGACGATTCACGAGGCGTACCCTGGGCATTACGTGCAATTGGAGTATTCGAACCGGTCGCCGTCTTTGATTCGTCGGGTGCTGCAGTCGGGCGTCTTCATCGAAGGCTGGGCGGTGTACACGGAGCAGATGATGCTCGACCAAGGCTACGGGGATGGCGACCTGCGCCTTCGGTTGAACCAGTTGAAGTTCTATTTACGGGCGGTGGCCAACGCGATTCTCGATTACCGGATGCACTGCTCCGGGATGACCGACGAGGAGGCGTTCACGTTCTTGACGGAGGGCGCGTATCAATCGGAGGGCGAGGTGCGGTTGAAGATCATCCGGGCCAAACAATCCTCGACGCAATTGAGCACGTATTTCGTGGGGCGGATGGCGCATGATCGGTTGCGGCAGGCGATCCAGCGGGAGTTGGGGGAGCGGTTCGACCTGGGGCGGTACCACGAGGCGGTGATCGGCCACGGGTCGGTGCCGACGAAGTATCTGCCGCAGTTGGTTCGGGAACGTTTGCAGAAGCCGCGGTAGGCAGAAGGAGCGAGAGGACGTTTCGTATGGCCCGTTTTTTTGCAGGACAGCGTTGGATCAGTGAGGCGGAACCCGAACTCGGGCTGGGGACGGTTTTGATCATCGAGGAAGGACGTGTCCGTGTGGCATTTCCCGGAACCGGCGAGGAGCGGCTCTACTCGGTGGAAGGCGCGCCCCTGAGTCGGGTCCGGTTTGCGCCGGGGATGCAGGTGATCGCCCGGGACGGAAGCCGCCGCACGGTGGCGTCGGTGGAGGCGTCTGGAGATCTCTTCATTTACAGGGATGCAGAAGGAGGGGCGTTGTCCGAGACCGCGTTGGCGGACACGTTGAGCTTTGGTTCGCCGGGGGAGCGGTTGATGCAGGGCCGGGCGGATCCGTTGCGGGTGTATGAATTGCGTCGGTTGGCGAGGGATCTGCAGCATCGCCGGCGGAAGTCGCCCGTTCGGGGATTTGTGGGGGGCCGGATCGACCTGATTCCGCACCAGCTTTACATCGCGGGCGAGGTGACGGGGCGACAGTCGCCGCGGGTGTTGTTGGCGGACGAGGTGGGTTTGGGGAAGACAATCGAGGCGTGCCTGGTGATCCATCGGCTCCTGG
>JBBQIU010000133.1:0-7208 GCA_038325245.1 Verrucomicrobiota bacterium | reverse complement strand
GGCATCGAACTCAACCCCGACGACCGCGTCGTCGCCCTCGCCATCGTCGAGCCCGACGCCACACTCCTCGTCGCCGGCGACAACGGCATCGGAAAACGAACCGCCTTCGACGAGTACCGGGCCCAAACACGCGGCGGCAAGGGCATCATCACCATGAAGACCACCGACAAGACCGGCCAGGTCGTCGGCGCCATGCCCGTCCGCGATGCCGACGAGATCATGCTTATCACCACCGGCGGCCAGCTCGTCCGCATCAAGGTCGGTGAAATCCGGGAAGCCGGCCGAAACACGATGGGTGTCAAACTGATCAACCTGGAAGCCGCCGACAAACTCCAGGCCATCGCCCCCGTCATCAGCGAGGAAGCCATCGTCCCTGATGCCCCCCCAACAGGCCCCACGCCCCCCGATCCCGCCACCCAGGAGATTCTGCCCCTCTAGGCCAGCGCGCCGACCCATGAACCGAGGCCGCCCTGGAGGGTTCTGCTCCGTCGGAACCTGTTGAACTCCAGCCCCAACCCAATCCTCGGCGCCGACGGAGCGGCGCCCTCCATCGCGCGGTTCATGGGCGCAATGCGTGTCCATTCCTTGGAAATCGCTCCTATCCATGAACCTCCCGTCCGTAACGGATGGCGTCCCGCTTGCCGTAGAGCCGGGCATCTTGCCCGGCGGAGACCCCTCACCCTTCTCGTCCCCGAATGAACGCGATCGACCACTATTTCGCGATCATCCGCGACCAGATGGACCAGGCCATCGCCTCCCAACGCCCCACGCTCGAGGCCGCCGCCACCCTTGTCGCCGATGCCCTTGCCGCGGACCGCTTCCTTTATGCGTTCGGCACCGGCCATTCGCACATGCTCGCCGAGGAGATCTTCTACCGCGCTGGCGGCCTCGCCCACGCCTGCACCATCCTCGACCCGCCTCTCATGCTGCATCAGAGCGCTTCCGCCAGCTCAAGACGCGAACAACAACCCGGACTCGCCTCGCAAATTCTCGCCCGCTACCCCGTCACCCGCGGCGATGTCCTCGTCATCGCCTCCAATTCTGGGCGCAACGCCGTTCCCGTCGAAATGGCCCTCGCCGCCCGCGATCGAGACATCAAGACCATCGCCCTCACCAGCCTTCAGCACAGCCGAGCCTTCCCCTCCCGCCACCCCTCAGGCATGCGCCTCTTCGAAGTCGCCGACCTCGTCCTCGACAATGCCGGCGTACCCGGTGACGCCGCCCTCCATCTTCCAGGCCTGCCACGCAGGATCGGCCCCACGTCCACCCTGGTCGGTGCCCTGCTCCTCAACGCCGTCGTCGTCCGCGCCATTGAATGCGCCGTCGCTTCCGGCCACTCACCCGAAATCTACGCCAGCTCCAATGCCGATGTTCCCGGATGGAACGAATCCTTGATCGAAAAATACCAGTCCCGCATCCGCCACCTCTGATTCAAACGTGACGTCGACAAAGCCGCCACCGCTCCACGACAGTCCCCTCCCCGCTCCGATGAAGAAGAAGAAGAAGACGAAAGCCTACGCCGCCGCGGGCGTCGACATTGACCTCGGCAATCGCGTCAAGAGCACCCTCCCCCAACTCCTCGCCTCGACCCACCGCAAGGGAGTCATGGGCAAGGTCGGCGGTTTTGGCGGCCTCTTCGCCCTCGACCTCCACCGCTACCGGGAACCCATCCTCGTCTCCTCCGTCGACGGCGTCGGGACCAAACTGAAGATCGCCTTCGCCTTGAATCGCCACGACACGATCGGGCAGGACCTCGTCAATCATTGCGTCAACGACATCGCCGTCCTCGGCGCCGAACCGCTGTTCTTCCTTGATTACCTGGGCACCGGAAAGCTCGAACCCCACGTCTTCACGGACATCATTCGCGGCTTTGCCAAGGCCTGCACCGAGAACCACTGCGCCTTGATCGGCGGCGAAACCGCCCAGATGCCTGGGTTCTACCAGAACGGCGAATACGACCTCAGCGGGACCATTGTGGGCGTCGTCGAGAAATCCCGCATGCTGAACGGTGCGAAAACCGTCCGCGCCGGTGACGTCGTGATTGGGATCGCCTCAAGCGGCCTGCATACCAACGGGTACTCCCTCGCACGCCAGATCTTGTTCGAACGTCTGAAGCTCAAACCCTCCAGCCGGATTCCCGGTCTCGAAGGAACCCTCGGCGACGAACTGCTCAAGGTCCACGTCAGCTATGGACCGTTGGTGCAAAAACTCCTTTGGAAATTCAATCCCTCGACGGCCCCAGTGCCCCGGCGAAATTCACCGCGCCGATCCAAATCGTCGCCACCGTCCTTCCACGCGATCCGCGCCTTTGCCCACATCACCGGCGGCGGGTTCGTCGACAACATTCCCCGGATACTTCCTTCGGCATGCGACGTCATCATTCGCAAGGGATCCTGGAAGCCCAATTCCCTCTTCCAACTCCTCCAGGTGAAGGGCGGCGTCGACGACGCCGAACTTTATCAGGTCTTCAACATGGGAATTGGCATGGTCGCTCTGGTGACACCCGAATCGGCCAGCGCCATTCTCCGTTTCATCGAATCCCAAGGTCATGCGGTATCGATCATCGGTGAAGTTGCTAAGGGAATTGGCAAAGTCCGGCTCGTTTGAGGGAGGTTCCGGGGAATCGAGGCGGGTCGCTGGCTCGGGACATTCGCACTCAAGATGTTGGACCGGAAGCGACCCCCCGCCGGATTTTTACGCACCGTTTCGGTCAAAAACGGGCATTGACTTTAATGCGTAGCGCATCATCCTCGCGCAAGCATGTCTGGATGGTGATCGTGTACTTGGAGACCCTTGCTTGAATTCGTGATCACCGGACAGGCTGCTAACGAACCTGACAACGTAACGCCGTTCGGAATTAAGACTATGAATCGTATTTGCAAATTCGCTATCGGAACGCTGGCTGCCAGCGCCGTATCGGCCCAGGCGGCCTTCCCTTGGGGGGAGATCGCTGATGAAATCAACCTCGCCGCACCTGGGGTCTTCACCTCGATCGACGTGGCCTACTCGGGAATGAGCTTCAGCGGAAACGAGACCCTCACGGTCAACCTGTACAACCTGGACGGGCCCGCGACTCCGGGTAGCTTCGGCTTCAACACTCCCGGATCCCTGCTGTTCTCCGGAACGGTTCCCCTCGGCGCCGCGACCGGCGTTGCCACGATTTCCGACATCTCGGGAACCCTGAATCTCGCCGGCACCGTCGCCGTCGGCTTGGTCTTCGGCGGAATTGACTTCCCGTTCGAACTCGCCGGACCTGTCCTGTACGATCCCCCGACGCCTCCCGGATCCAGCCTCTCAGACTACTGGGTCAAGGATTACCTCGGCGACCCCGATTGGGCGCTCTATCTCCTCGACGGAGTACCGGCCAATTTCGGCATCTCGCTCGCCGGACTGTACGACAACCTTTCCTCGCCGATTGTGGACGCCAACGGGAACCCGTTGTTCCTGAGCCCCATTCCGGAACCCGGAACCTGGGTGGCGATGATCGGTTTCGGAGCCATTGCCGGTTCGATGGCTTTCCGTCGCATTCGCGGCTCCAAGTAGGCTGACAAACAGGCGAGCTGGAACGGAGTGAGCCCGCCCCTTCCGTACGCGCTTCCCTGACCCGGAAACAGGTTCGAAGTATTTGTTCAATGGCCCGCCCCACTCCGGGGCGGGCCATTTGCTTTACCGTCACTTAGACGCGCTTGCCTGCGGGTTCGTGCCGGCCCACTCTTCCGCATCCGCTTATGAAACCATCCTTCTGTGGCACTGTATCGCGCCCCCTTGTAAGCCGCGAAGCAGGCTCACCGGCCTTTACTGGCAGCAACGAATACAGGAACGGTCTACCCTCGGCGCACGCCGAACCACTCTCCCATGGAGTGGGTGCCATGCACCGGTTTCCCTTGCCGACCCTCCTTCTCCTGATTGCCCTCGTACTCCCTCTTGCTGTCCCTGCCTCCGCCGAGAACTGGCCCCGCTTCCGTGGTCCCACAGGTCAGGGACACTCGTCCGAGAAGGGCCTCCCAAAAACCTGGACCGCCACCCAGGGCATCCACTGGAAGACTCCGATCCCGGGCATGGGCTGGTCGTCGCCCATCGTTTGGAAGGATCGCGTCTTCGTCACCACCGTCACCGACGCGAATACCCAGTGCCGTATACTCGCCCTCGACCGCAATTCCGGCGAAATCGTCTGGAGTACGGCGGTCCACGAAATCCTACCCCTGCGGAAGGAACAGAAAAACTCCTACGCCTCGCCAACCCCCGTTACGGACGGCGATCGAGTTTATGCTGTCTTCGGTGACGGCACCCAGGTCGCCGTCGATTTCGCCGGAAAAATCCTGTGGAAGAACGAGGAAACCAGGTTCTACAGCCGCCACGGTCTGGGGGCCTCCCCTTTGCTTCACGGCGGACTCCTCATCATGCCTTTCGATGGGAGCAATCGCGTCCAGAAGGCAGGCGACTGGCCCAACAATTCCCAGGATGAACAACTGGGTTGGCGTCTCCCTTGGGACGGCGCCGAAATCACGGCCCTCGACGTGACAACCGGCAATCGGGTCTGGGTCGCCCGGCGCGGCCAGTCTCGAATCGCCCACGTCACGCCCAACATCGTCCACGTGGCTGGCAAACCCGAATTGGTCAGTCCCGCCGGCGACGCCATCCAGGGCTTCGATCCCGCGACAGGCGAGCGCCTGTGGTCGGTCTACTCCCAGGGAGAAGGTGTCACACCCAGTTTCGCCTTTGGTGATGACCTGATCTTCACCGCCTCCGGGTTTGAAAAATCCACACTGCGAACCGTCCGCACGGGCGGACGCGGCGACATCACCTCAACCCATATCGCCTGGGAACAACCCAAGGGCACCCCCACCCAACCCTCTCTCCTCTACCTCCCACCCCATCTCTACTCGATCACCGACGGCGGCATCGTCCATTGCTTCGACGCACAGTCCGGCAAGATCGTCTACGCCGAACGAGTGGGGGGCAATCACAGCGCGTCCCCAGTCCTCGCCGATGGACATCTCTACTTCCTTTCGGAAGGTGGCGAGACCACTGTAGTCAAGCCCGGCCCGACATTCGAAATCGTCGCACGCAATCCGGTCGGCGAAAAATGCCAGGCATCCCTCGCCGTTTCCCAGGGCCACATCTTTCTCCGGACCGAAAGCCATCTTCTCTCCATCGGCCCGTGAGCCCGGCCGTCCCGGCCTCATGAATCCACCGCCTACGCTCCGCTTTGTGGAGGTCGGCTCGGGTCACTTCCTTGTCATCGCCCACCTCGCCCAACGAATCTGGCCCATCAGCTTCGCGGACATCATCTCCCCAACGCAGTGCGAATACATGCTTCGGCAGCGCTACACACCCCAGGCCCTCGCTGAGGCCCTCGCTCGCGGAATGAGGTACGAACTGATTGAGATCGACGGCAAGTTCGTTGGGTTCGGAGCCCACGGGCCGTCTGACAACCCCGTAGAGTGGAAACTCTGGCAACTCTACGTCCTTCCAGAGCACCAGGGCCTCGGCATCGGCCGATCCTATATAGAAAACGTGTCCGCCGCGGCCCGCCATGCCGGCCGCTCGGCACTGGTCCTGACCGTGAACAAACGCAACGACCGCGCCCGGGTGCTCTACGAGAAATCAGGATTCCACATCCGTGAGTCCGCCCACTTCGACATCGGCAACGGCTTTGTCATGGACGATTACGTGATGGTTCGGCCCCTTCACGCACTCGCTCCATGAACCACCCTCGATCCGCGCGCGCCTGCGACGGACGCTTCGAGCGAGGTGACCCGGCGCCGGCCCCCACCTGCTTACCCTCCCTTATTCGCCTCTCTCTCCGACCGTTCGGCACGCACGTCAGGACCAAACGGACCTTCAACCCCGGTACGTTTCTTCCCCGTCTCCCGCCCTTCCTCCCAGGACCGACGGAAGCCCGCTTATTCCGCCTCCGCCAACCGTGACCCGCAACTGGCGGTTTTCAGACTCAATCACCCCCGGAGACTTTTCTCCCCATCATCGCGATTCCCGACTACTTTGAGCCCGTCATGCCCCGGTTTCGTCAAAGCGCGCTCCTCGCTGGACTCATGGCCTGCGCCCTCTCCGCGTCCGCCGATTACTTCCGCGATATCAAACCCGTCCTGACCCGCCACTGCGTCACATGCCACGGCGCGGATCAGCAACAGGGCGGCCTTCGACTCGATACCGCGGCCGCCCTGCAAAAAGGTGGCGATTCAGGGCCGGGCTTCACCCCGGGGCAGGCGTCCGAGAGTGCCATCGTTCAGGTCATCGAAGACACCCATGCCATCGTCTCACGGATGCCTTACAAGAAGCCCCCGCTTCCACCCCAAGACATCGCCCGGGTCCGTTCATGGATCGACGACGGCGCGCGTATCCCCGACAACGAAGAGCCTGGTCGATACGTTCACTGGGCGTTCGTTGCGCTTCGGCCACAACCCCCTCCCTCCCACGCCCGCCCAGGCTCCTCCCGCAATGGCATCGATGCCTTCATTCTGGCGCGCCTCGATTCGCAGAATATCGCCCCGTCCCCCGAAGCGGATCCCATCACGCTCCTCCGCCGACTCCACCTTGACCTCACCGGCCTGCCGCCCACGCCCCACGAGGTGCGGGCGTTCCTCACCGATCCCAGCCCGGACGCGTATGAACGGCGTGTGGAGGCCCTGCTCCAGTCCCCCCACCACGCCGAACGCTGGGCCCGGTGGTGGCTTGACGTGGCCCGCTACGCCGATTCCCACGGTTACAGCATCGACGCCCCACGTTCCCTCTGGCCTTGGCGCGACTGGGTCATTCGGGCTCTTCACCAGGACCAGCCCTTCGATGCTTTCGTCACCGACCAACTCGCCGGCGATCTCCTCCCCGAAGCCACTCTCGAACAGCGCGTCGCCACCGGCTTCCATCGGAATACCCAGATCAATCAGGAGGGGGGTATCGACCCTGAACAGTTCCGCATCGAATCTGTCATCGACCGGGTGAACACCACCGCCACCGCCCTGCTCGGACTCACCGTCGCCTGCGCCCAGTGTCACGATCACAAGTTCGATCCGATCTCCCAGCGCGAGTACTTCCAGTTCTTCGCATTCTTCAACAATCAGGACGAGCCCACCCTGCCCGTCCCCACCCCGGAACAGCACGCCGCCCGTCGTGATCACGAAGCCCGGATCCGCCAACTTGAATCCGACATCGCAGCCCTTCCCAAATCCGACCCCATTTCCACCCCGGGC
>JBBQIU010000132.1:0-7216 GCA_038325245.1 Verrucomicrobiota bacterium | reverse complement strand
CAGCCCGCCTGGCAGGGTGAAGCCAAGTGGGACGGCTGGAACAAGGTCTACGATCTCAAGCCCCGCCAAATCTTCGATCGCGCCTTCCACCCCGTCATCGCCGACGGCTCCGTCCTCTTCGGCTCCTCCGCCGACGACAAGGTCCATTGCCTCGACGCCCGCGATGGGTCCGTCCGCTGGGCCTTCTACACCGAAGGTCCAGTCCGCTTCGCCCCCACCGTCGTCGAAGGACGCGCCTACTTCGGTTCCGATGACGGCCGGGTTTACTGCGTCAATGCCGGCGACGGCCAGCTCGTCTGGTCCCGACGTATCGGCCCCGAAGACCGCCGAATTCCCGGTAATGGCCGGATCATTTCCGCATGGCCGATCCGCACCTCCGTGATCGTCCAGGATGGAAACGTCTACGCCACGGCCGGCATGTTTCCCTCCGAGGTCGTCCACCTTGTATCCCTCGGCGCCTCCAACGGCGAGGAGCGCTGGCGCCAGACGCAGTCTGATCTCCCCGCCCAGGGCTACCTGCTGGCATCCCGTTCCCGCCTCTACGTGCCCGCCGGTCGCAACAATCCCGTCGTCTGCGACCTCGCCACCGGGAAACGCCAGCGCGTCGTCGAAGGCGCCGGCGGCACCTACGCGCTTCTCACCGGCGACAGCCTGATCTTCGGCCCCGGGAAGACCGGCCAGCTCGGCCTCGTCGACGAAGGCCAGTCGGACCAGCTCGCCACATTCCAGGGTCACCATCTCATCGTCACCAGCACCCGTTCCTACCTCCAATCCGACACCGAGATCAGTGCCCTCGATCGCGCTCGTTACCTCGAACTCGCACGACACCGAAAGAAGCTGGCCGGTGACCAGGGCGCTCTCGTGAAAAAGCTCCGCGACCTCGAAAAGAAGAAGGCGCCGGCGACCGACCTCGCGCCGCTTCGCGAACAGCTCGCCACCCTCGGTCAGCAGATCGACACCACCACCACGGCCATGCAGGACTGCCGCCTCTGGAACGTCCCGAGCCAGTGGCCCGATGCCATGATCCTCGCCGGTGACGCCCTGGTTGTCGGAGGCGCCAACGAAGCCGCCGCCATCTCGGTCACCGACGGCAAACGCCTCTGGACCCAGCCCGTCGAGGGCCGGGCCTACGGCCTCGCGGCCAGCAATGGCCGGCTCTGGATCGCCACCGACCAAGGCACTCTTCACTGCTTCGGCGCCGCCCCCCTCCGCGCCTCCCGATGAGGCTGCACCGCATGAATTGCTCCCAAGTCATTGCAAGGGGCCTTCCGGGAACCCCTCACCCTAACCCTCTCCCAAAGGGAGAGGGAATGGCGTGCGGCGCGAGAGGAACGTTTGGGTCGGCGCGTGAGAGCAACACGAGCCCATTCCCGGAGAACCTGCAGCATAACCCTCCGAACCACCCTGTGCGTTTTCCCCCTCTTCCGCTCGCGGGAGAGGGCCGGGGTGAGGGCAACCGTTCGTTCCGCCGTTCATCGTCCCAATGCGCCGTTCGCGAACCGTGGCCGCTACCCATGAACCGATACCACGGCATCTCCCCTGACCTTCGCGCCGTAGAGCCGGGCGTCCCGCCCGGGTTCATAGTCCCCATCCGCGGTCCGCAACCCCTCCCTTCCCCCATGCACCTCACCCTCTCTTTCGCCACGGCCGCCGTGCTCCTGCTCGCGGGCCTCCTCCCCGCCTCCGCCGCCACCCCCGTCCCGTCGCCCACTCCCCTCGGCACCGTCGTCCATTGGCTCTTCAGCCCCGACCGCCTCCAGGGAGCCAACATCAAACCCGTCGCCGGCAACCCCGACATCGCCCCGAAGGGCATTCGCCTCGTCGACGACCCCGCCCCGGCCCGTGTCGAACTCCCCGGCAGAAACCAGTCACTGGTCGCCGCCACGGACCTTTCCAAAGTCAACCTTCCCAAACAAAACCTCACCGCCGAGGCCTGGGTTCGCGTCGACCTTCCTCTTGAGTGGGGCGGCATCGTCGGCGCCATCCAGGACAATGGCGAATCCGAGTCCGGCTGGCTCCTCGGTTTTCGCGGCGACACCTTCAGTTTCGCCCTCGCCTCCGAGAATGGGAACAACCGCCTCACCTACCTTCAAGCCCGGGAACCGTTCGCACTAGGACACTGGCATCACGTCGTCGGCACCTACGACGGACGCGAACAGCGCCTCTACGTGAACGGGTCCCTCGCCGCCCGCGATGCCATCCAATCCGGTCCCATCCGCTATCCCGCCCAGGCCCCGTTCGTCCTCGGAGCCTACCAGGACGACGACGAGCACTACCCCATGACGGGCGCCCTCCACGAGACGCTCATCCTTCAGCGTGCCCTAACCGCCGCCGAGATTTCCGAACGCTATTCCGCCAAGGCCGCCTCCTTCCCCAAACCCGCTCCCGAACCCATCCTCCTCTCCCCCGCCTACGGGCCCTTCGTGGACTGGAAGAATCGCCATACCGCCGTCGTCTCCTGGGAAACCGACGCGCCCATGCCTTCCGTCCTGGAAGTGCAATCCCCCGATGGAACCCGTCATCGGCTTGAGAATCCCTCCCCGGCCACCCAACACGTCGTCACCCTTGAGAACCTCATTCCCAATGAGGAGTATTACTACCGACTCCGCGCTCCCGACCGGGAGGGTCACGAAGTCCTGACCCAACGCTACCTGTTCGACACCTCGTTCTACTACGCCCCCACCCCGCCTCCCCCTTCCGCCTCGGCCGCTGCCAACCCCGCCGCCGCCCGGATTGCCGAACACCTCCTTCTTCGCTCGGGCGTCACCCGTGGCTATGCCCTCGTTCTCGGCGCCACCGACGGTTCCGTCGTCGTCGAACTGGTCCGTCAAAGCGACCTGGAAATCGTGGTCATCGAATCCGATCCCGCCCGGGTACAGAACCTTCGCCGGCTCTTTGATCAAGCCGGCATCCAAGGCATCCGCGCGTCCGTTCATTCCATCGAACCCGGTCCGCTTCCGTTCGGCGATTACATCGCCAATCTGATCGTGTCCGAGCAGACCCTGGTCGATGGAGGGCCGCCAAAGGTCCCGGCCGCCGAGATCGCCCGGGTGCTTCGTCCATCGGGTGGCGTCGTCCTCCTCGGAATAGCGTCGCCGGAAGGCCAGCCCGTCCGACCCCTTCAAGCGGCCGCATGGCGGGAGTGGATGGGCCAATCCTTCCCCGGCAGCCAGTTCCTGACCGACCACGGCTCCTGGCTCCTCCATCGCCGCGTCCCACTCGCCGGCGCGGGCGAATGGACCCACCAATACGGCTCCCCCGACAACACCTCCTGCAGCCAGGACGAACTCGTCCGCGGCGAACTCCAGGTGTCGTGGTGGGGGGATCCAGGCCCCCGCCCGATGCCCGACCGCGGCCCGCGCAACCCCGCCCCCGTCAGCCGCGACGGACGACTCTTCATCCAGGGCGATCGCATCCTCTTCGGGCTCGACGCCTACAATGGATCCATCCTCTGGAGCCGGTCCGCCCCGGAACTCCGCCGTGCCAATCTCCCAAGGGATTGCAGCAACATGGCCGCGGCCGGCGACCGCCTCTTCCTCGCACACGGCCGCTATTGCGTCGCACTCGACGGCGACACCGGGCTGCGTGTCCAACGCTATTCCATCCCGAACGTCTCCGACCCGACCCAGCATGACTGGGGTTATCTCGCCCATCTCAACCACCTCATCGTTGGCAGCCGCGTTCAGTCCGCTTCCAAGTACCTCGGCGACGAGGGGGAATGGTACGAGGATTACGCCGCTGAACAGGTCAGCCGGGTCACCAGCGACCGTCTCTTCGGCGTCGATCCCGACTCCGGCGAAGGCCGCTGGGAGTACGCGGGCGGGGCCATCCTCAATTCCACGATCACCATCGGTGACGGCATGATCTTCTTCGTTGAAAGCCGCGCTTCCAACGCCGTCGCCGCCGCCGGAACCCGCCTCCCTCCCGAGGCGCTCACGAACACCCGCCTCGTCGCCCTCGATCTCCGCTCCGGGCGGCCGCTTTGGTCCAAGGATCAGGATCTCGGCAGTTGCCAGTTCATGACCTACCTCGTCTACAGCCGGAACACCGTCGTCGTCACGGGCACGGATAAGGAAAAAACCTTCCACACTTACGCTTTCAATGCCCCCGCCGCCGGCGCCCAAGGCGACGTCAATCTCCTCGCCTCCGGCGGCCAACTCCTCTGGTCCGAATCCCACAAGGAAGACAAAGGCCACCACAGCGGCCATCTCCAGCATCCCGTCGTCATCGACAACGTCTTCTACTCCGACCAACGCGCCTTCAACCTCACGACCGGCGAGACGGTGCGGAAGGACCTCCCCGAACGTCGCGGCTGCGGCACCATGTCCGCCAGCCGCCATGCCCTCTTCTTCCGCCACCATTACCACGGCATGTGGGATCTCGAATCCGACCGCCGCTCCCAATTCGAAGGCGTCCGTTCCGGTTGCTGGCTCAGTCTCATCCCCGCTGGCGGCATGCTCCTCGCCCCGGAAAGCAGTGCCGGATGCTCCTGCACCCACCCCATCCAAACCTCCATGGGCTTCGTCCCCAAGAAATGAACCTCCACTCCCTCGTCGCCGGCAAACCCGTCTCCTCCACCTCCACCCTCACGGTCCGCTCACCCTTCGATGGCGCTGTGGCCGGCACCGCCACCCTCGCGTCCCGGCGCGACACCGATGCCGCCGTCGCGACGGCAGTGGCTTTTCAAGCCACACCCTCCCGATACGAACGTTCCGAAATTCTTGAGAAGACCCGCGCCGCCCTCGACACGCGACGTGAGGAGTTCGCGCGCCTGATTACCTCCGAAACCGGACTCGCCGTCCGCGAAGCCCGTTACGAGGTCGGCCGGACCCTCGACGTCCTCCGCTTCGCCGCCCTCGAAACCCTGCGCGATGACGGCCAGATCTTCTCCTGCGACATCTCCGCCCAGGGCAAGGCCCGCAAGATCTTCACCACCCGCGAACCTCTCCGTTGCGCGGTCGCCATCACCCCGTTCAATCACCCGCTCAATCAGGTTTCCCACAAGGTCGGCCCTGCCATCGCCGCCGGAACACCCCTCATCCTCAAGCCCTCCGAGAAAACCCCCCTCACCGCCCTCCGCTTCGCCGCCCTCCTCTATGATGCCGGACTCCCCGGCCCCATGCTGAGCGTCCTCCTCGGCCCCACCGCCGACGTCGCCGAACCCCTCGTCCAGCATCCCGACGTCGAACTCGTCGCCTTTACCGGCTCCGTCCCCGTCGGTAAACGCATCGCCTCCACCGCCGGTTATAAGAAACTCGTCCTCGAACTCGGCGGAAACGATCCCCTCATCGTCCTCGACGACGCCGACATCGACCTCGCCGTCACCCTGGCCGCCGAGGGCAGCTACCGAAACTCCGGACAACGCTGCACCGCCGTCAAACGCATCCTCGTCCAGGATGGCATCGCCCCCGAATTCACCCGGCGCCTCGTCGAAAAAACCCGCGAATACGTCTGCGGCAATCCCTTCGAAGATGCCACCCGCGTCGGCACTGTCATCGACGAACCCGCCGCCGTGGCCCTCGAAACCGTGCTTCAGGACGCCGTCGCCGCCGGAGCCCGCATTCTCATCGGAGGACATCGCCGCGGCGCGCTGCTTGAACCCACGGTCATCACCGACGTTCCCCGCAACTGCCGCATGATCGTTTGCGAAAGCTTCGGTCCCCTCGCCCCAATCGTCACCGTGCGCGATCTCGACGATGCCCTTGCCGTCGCGAATTCCACGGCCTACGGCCTGAGTTCCGGCGTCGTCACCCAAAGCCTGCCCCACGCCCTCAAGGCGATTCGAACACTCCGTTGCGGGACCGTGAACATCAACGAAGTCCCCGGTTACCGCATCGAGAACAGCCCCTTCGGCGGCATCAAGGACAGCGGCCTCGGCGTCAAGGAGGGCGTCATCGAAGCCATGAAGGCCTACTCCTACGTCAAGACGTTCAGCCTCCCGTGGTGATCGCATCGGTCCCATGGACACCCGCCCGCACCCCCCCTAGACTCCGCCGTCTGCCTCCGAGGCAGAAACCGCAACCATGGGTCAGGACGTCATCCGCATCGGCGGGGCGCGTGAGCACAATCTCAAGAACGTCTCGCTCACCCTCCCCCGCAACCGACTCGTCGTGTTCACCGGGCTCAGCGGTTCCGGCAAATCCTCCCTCGCCTTCGACACCCTTTTCGCCGAAGGCCAGCGCAAGTACGTCGAGTCCCTGTCGGCCTACGCCAGGCAGTTTCTCGATCAGTTGCAAAGACCCGAGGTCGATCTCATTGAAGGCCTCTCCCCGGCGATCGCCATCGAGCAACGCACCTCCGCCTCCAATCCCCGCTCCACCATCGCCACCACCACCGAAATCTTCGATTTCCTCCGCCTCCTCTTCGCCCACGCCGGCCAACCCCACTGCCCCGACTCCGGCGAACCGATCCGTCGCAAAACCACCAGCGACATCATCGATCACCTCATCGCGCTCCCTCCCCGCACCCGACTCATGGTCCTCGCCCCCGTCGTCCATGCCCAGAAAGGCGAGTTCCGCGATGTTCTGGATCGCCTCGCCAGGGAGGGTTTCGTTCGCGCCCGCGTCGACGCCACCCTCGTTGACCTCGCCGAAACCACCCGCCCCCGCCTCGACCCCAAACGTCCCCACAACATCGAGGTCGTCGTCGATCGTCTGGTTGTCGATGATCGCATCCGCGGGCGCCTCACGGATTCGGTCGAGATCGCCCTCAAATGGGGCGAGGGCAGCCTCATTGCCCTTCACCAACCCCCGGCCAGCGAAACGCCCGACGCCTGGACCGAGGACCGCCTCTCCAATCGAAACTACAGCCGGGCCACCGGGCGAAGCTTCGACGTCCTGACGCCGCGCCATTTCTCCTTCAACTCCCCTCACGGCGCCTGCCCCGTCTGCCAGGGACTCGGCCAGAAACTCGTCTTCGACTCCGATCTCATCGTTCCCGACGCCTCCAAGTCCCTCGAGGCGGGCGCCATCCTCCCCTGGCGCCGCGGCGGCAAACGGATGGTCGTCTACTACAAGGCCCTCCTTCGCGGCGTCGCCGCCCATCGCGGGCCGGGCATGGAAACCCCGTGGCGCGATCTCCCCGCGGACTTCCGCAAACTTCTCCTCCACGGCTCCGGCGAGGAACTCATCCCGTTCACCTTCCTCAAGGGCGGCACCCCCACCCGCGTCGAACGCCCCTTCGAAGGCGTTATCCCCCACCTCCAGCGCCGCTTCCA
>JBBQIU010000131.1:0-7224 GCA_038325245.1 Verrucomicrobiota bacterium | reverse complement strand
CAGCCGCCGCGACGGTACTCAGCGCCTGTGGGACCTCTACGGGCGCGTGCTGCCGGAGGTGGAGCCGCTCCCCGATGAGGTCGTCGCGATTGAAACCATGGACCGCCAGCTGCGGACCCGCGGCTTCGCGGATCCAGCATTCGGCACCGCCATCGACTATTGGCTGCCGGCTCGCGAGATCGGCCTCGCGTCCCTCCTTGCCGATGGCGTCGCCGTCCCGGTGGCGATCGATGGCCTCCGGGGCGACTGGCTGGTCCACCGTGAGCTCCTGGCGGCCCTCGACGGCGGCGCCTGGGAGCCGCGCACCACCCTGCTCGGACCTTTCGACCCGCAGATCTCTGACCGTCGTCGCGCCGAGGCGCTCTTCGACTTCCGCTACCGCCTGGAGATCTACGTCCCCGCGGCCAAGCGGCAGTACGGCTACTACGTGCTGCCGATCCTGCACGGTGACCGATTGATCGGCCGGGTCGACCCGGTCCTGGACCGGAAGCGCCGGACCCTGACCGTGAATGCCATCCGCGCGGAGCCAGGCGCTCCGGCTGATGCGTGGCCCGCGGTGAAGCGCGCCATCGACGAGCTCGCGGCATGGACCGGTGCGGAAGAGGTGATCCTGCCCCCGCTCTCGGCGCCGTGGGCTTGAGCTGGCTCAGGCCCCGATGGAAACGGTCCGCTCCTCCGAGCCGCGCAGAACGGTGAGTGGCAACGCCGCGTCGGCGGCCAGCGAGCCCATCGCGTCGAACAGGTCGTCGGCGGACGTCACGGGCTTGCCGGCGGCAGCGATGATCAGGTCGCCCTCGGCGATCCCCGCCTTCGCGGCCTTCTCCTTCGCCAGTCCGGGGTAATGGCGGCACCAGGCGAAAAGGAGCCTCCTGGCGTCATCGCTCAGCGCGGGTCGCAGGAAACTGCCGGGTTCCTTGAAATGGGCCGCGGTCAGATCCTCGGTCACCGGCTGACCGCTCTTGAAGTTTCTCAGCAGGTGGATCCCGCCGCCCGGCCGCGACCACCAGCCGTAATACTGGTCACTCATGTGGCTGTAGCTTCCCGGCACGCGCTTGGTGAACAGCACCGCATCGAAATCGAGCAGCGGACTGGCGAGCACGAGTCGGCGTTGGAACGTGCGTGCCTCGAGGTAAAGAGCACGAAGGGAATCGCCAGCGGGCGATGACTCCAGGCGACCTTGGAGAACCGAAAGCGCGTCCTGCTCGGAGTTCTCCTGCGCCAGGCGTGCCGCGTTCGTCAGGACGTCGCGCGTGAGACTGCCCCAGTCCGCTTCCCGGCCCGGTTTCGGATGCGAGACGGACCATTCGCTGAGACTGCTCTGGTCCGCAGGACTGTTGAGCGCGAGGTTCATGCCCTTCCCGCCCAGTTCATGGACTTCCACTTCATCCAGATGCAAGGCCGTCACTCCCGGCAATCGGATGCGCACGTACCGGCCGACCGCATTGGTCAGGGGTACCCGCAACGGCCAACGGTCCGGCATGCGGTACCCGTAAAAGACCGTGCCCGGATGCTCGTACACCTGATGCCAGGCGAGGCCGTCGTCGGAGAGCAGAATCCGGAATCGGGATGCCCGTTTGGCGACGGTTTCGTCATCGGCCCGGTTCCAAAGACAGACGTCCTTGATGGGCGCCACGGCGCCGAGGTCGACCTGCCACCACGGCTCGTTCTCGACCGCTGTGTGGAAACCCCAGCGGCCATTCGTCACCCCGTCGCAGCCACCCGCTGCGTCGTCCGCCGTCGTCAATCGCCGGCCCGCGCGCGCCTCGGTGAGAACCTGAGCCTCCCGCGTCCACTCGGCCTCCAATGTGGCGCGCCATGGCTCCGGGGTCACCGTCTCCGCGCGCGCCGCGGGAATCGTCGTCGAAAGGACGAGCGCCAGGGTTGTCCACCGTTTCAAGTTCATGGTTCTCCTGTTCGGGTTGCGGAAGTCAGCGGGTGTCCCCGTGGGTTGGCGCCTTCGCCGTGGTGAGGGGATCTTCACAAAGGATTCGGAAGCCCACGTCGAACACGCGCTGGTATTGGAAATAGGGAAGCCGGTGGCTCGCGGTGCCGCGGAAGGGGCGGTCACGCCAGGACCCTCCCCGTGTCACCCGCTCCGTGTTCCGCGAGGCGCCGTCCAGGACGTTGCGTCCATCGTCATCGACGTAGGGATACGGGCGGAAGGCGCTGCGGGTCCATTCCCGGGCGTTGCCGTGCAGATCCTTCAAACCCCACGGATTCGCCCGGTAGCGGCCGACCGGTTCCGTCACGAATCCGCCGTCGTTGAAGCGCGCGTCCTGGGGGATCGAGTTGTCGTACCGGTTTGGATTTTTGAAGGCGGCCTTTGCGGCGTCCTGGATGTAGGGATCGCCCCCGAATCGGGCGAGCGTGGCGTCGCCCAGGTTGGCAAACCGGGAAAAGTCGGCATCGAAATCGCCGAACCAAAATGGCGTGGAGGCTCCGGCGCGGCACGCCCACTCCCACTGGGCCTCCGTGGGGAGCGTGACGAGCAGTCCGGTTTCGCGTCCGAGCCAGGCACAGAATGCCATCGCCTCCTCCCACGACACCCGAACCGCGGGCTGATCCGGCTGATCCTGATCGTGCCCCGTGATGCCGAACTGGTAACCGTGACGATCCTCGGTCCGGCTCTCGTGCACGCGATTGTAGGCTTTGAACTGCCGATTGCTCGTCTCGCAACGGGCCATCCAGAAGGGCTTCACGCCCACCCGCGCACGCGGTGTCTCGTCCGGATCCCCGTCCGCCGAGCCCATGACGAACTGGCCGCCCGGAACACGGACCAATTCCAGCGCAACGCCGGGTGCCAGATTGAGAACCAATGTGTCGTCCGCCACCGCCACCGCTACCGACACGGATGCCTTCCCATCCCCATCGTTCACCCGGTCCATTGCAACGGCCCGTGAGCCCGGGGGCGGCAGCGTTGCCTGCCGCAGGGCTGTGCGCTGCCTCGCGACGGCCGAGTCGGCGTCGAAGGGCCAGTTGTCACACTCCGGGACTGGATTCGGCGGCCGATCTTCCACTGGCGCCACGGTCGGTGTCGTGTCGTACCTCGGCGTTTCGGGGATGGCTTCGTAGTCCGGAAAGGGACCCATCGGCACGAACTGGCGGCGCAATTCGAGCGCCCGTGCACTCGAAGCCGCCACCTGCCTGCTCTCGAGTGGCCCATAGCCGGTGGTGAATTCGGGAATCTCCCCCCACGTCCCGAAGAACGGCGCATTCAAGTCCACCCAGGCCGCCAGCCGTTCATGGGACTCACGATCGAGCTTCACGCCATGGTGGCCTTTGCGAATCAACTGCCCCAGTTCGGTCGTCCCAAAGTGATAGTCCATCGGCGTGAACACCCGCCGGTCGCCCTCGATCCCGGGCCGCCGCACGAAACGCTGCAATTCCCAATAACTCTCCGTGAACTTCCCGCCGCCCGGCCAATGCCCCGGCATCTGCGTCTCCCAGTCCGTGAGTGCCCGCCGACCCTTGAGATTGGGACGTTCCCGACCGTTCGCAGGCTTCGGGTGGTTCTCGTCGCCGTCATGGCAGCCGACACAGTGCCGATCGAGCACCGGCTGAACCTCCCGCACGAAGCTGAAACCCCGGGCGGGCCCGCGCCACGGCTCGAGGACCGAAGGCGGACGTCGCATGGCCCGCGTGGCCCGGCTCAGCGCCGCGGCGTCCGCGCCCTCATGGCAACCAATGCAGGAGACGCGTTCGCCCGGCATGCCGACAAACCAGCTTCGTTCGAGCTGAAGCGCCTGTCCCTCCGAGTCCAGAGGCTGGACACACACGGGCGTATTCGCCGGCATCTTGAAATAGGCCGACCCGTCGGATTCCACAGGCACCGTGCCCAGGATGCGCTTGATGTCCCACGGACCATCCGCACCCAGGCTTCCGTAAAGGCCCCCCATTCCGCGCTTCGCGAAGTAGTACTCGATCACACGAAGCCCCTTCACGGTGCCGCGGGGAATGCCGGCGAGGCCGGGGCCGGCATGGACATCGGTGACGAAGACCGTGCACGCGTCCGTGGCCGGATCCACCCGGTCCCGAAGAACCGGCGGCCTCGGCTGCGCCTGCATCGGCATAGGCCAGAGCATCGCCGCGCCTTCGACCTCCTTCACCAGAGTGACGTTGTCGTGGACGTCGACCAGGTAGATTCCCCACAGGGCATCCGCTGTCGGCTTGGCCGATACCAGGTGATACTTCGCGCTCAACGGCGCGGGCATCAGAAACTGGGGATGGAGTTGAGTCTCCCGCACCAACCCGTCCCGGACCAATGGCTCCACGGCCCGTCCCCGCCATGGGATTTCGTGCACCACGCCCTTCGCGTCCCGCCGCCCCTGCGCCGCGTCGAGGATGAGCAAACGGCCTGCGCGCGCCACGTCGTGGTGCCCGCCTGCAATGCCAATGACCTCCGTGACCGAGCCGGGCAGCGGCTTCGCATAAAAGAACGACCCCGGAAACCACGATTCGCTGCCGCGAAACTCCCGTTGATCCGTGCCGTCGGGGTTCATGTGAAAGAGCATCCTCGAATTGGCGTGCGACTGGTCCGTGTACTCCCATCGCAGGTACAACACCCGGCCATTCGGAAGGACCGTCGGACACCAGTCGCTGTCCTGTTCGAACGTGAGCTGGCGAATCTGTTGGGTGTCCCGGTCGAGCAGGTAGAGGCACGTCATCGCGTCGCTGCCGAAGAGGCACGGCAATCCCTGATACGAAGCCGTCGAGGCAAAGAGAATGCGTCCGTCCGGCAGATAGCAGGGATCAAAGTGCGCGACGTCCTGCCCATGGTCGGGCGTCACCTGATCCGGTTCGGTCTCGCCCAAACGCAGTTCCCAGACTCGCCAGTTCTTCTCCCGCACGCCGTTCTTCGCGAATAGGAGCCGATCGGCATCAAAATGAAGGACCGGATCCATCAGCGTCTCGCCGTGGCCAGCCCGATAGAGCGGTGTCAGCCGTGGTTCGCTCCGAAGATCCGAGACGACGGCCAGGGTGTCCTCGAACTCGCCCGCGCGCGGGAGCGTATCGGTGGTGGACCAATTGGACGTTCCCACGCCCAGCGCACCGCCTTCCGCCTTCCGAGCGGGCGCGCGGGTCTTGCGCTGAAGCACCAGAATGCGGTCGAAGTCCAACAGTGGATTCGCCAAGAGCGCTTCGCGGGACAGCGCCCGCAGTTCCCCGGACCAAGTCCCTTTGCCGTCGTCGGTCGCGAGGCTTCGTTCCAATTCCAGGAGGCGCCGGAGATAGGCCGGGCCTCCTGGATACTTCGACCCGAACGTGGCCATCAGGTCCTCGATCGCGAGGCGCAACGACTCCATGGGTGCCGCCGCCGTGGACGTCGCAACCTCGTGAACACTTGGCGCCGGAACCCCAGTGGAACCAGCCACCGCCGAGGACGCTACGTTCGCAGCAGTCGAATCAGGGGCGACGAGGCGAGAGGAGGTCATTGCCACCACGATCAGAACCAGCCCAACCCCCGTGCGAAAGGCGCCTTGTGGAGCGTTCATGTGTTATCCCTCACCGAGTTGTGTCCGTCGTTGAGGTGGACGGTGACCCCAGCGCGGCCACGTCATGGCGCATCCGCTTCACGTCCGACGGGGAGAGGTTCAACCCGCCACCGCGCACGTTTTCCTGAACCTGTGCCATCGTCCTCCCCCCAATCAGCGCGTGGGTGATGCCCGGTTGTGCCAACGTCCAAGCGATCACCAACTGAGCGAGCGTGCACTCGTACCGGGTGGTGAGGTCATTCCAGTGCAGGAGCAGATTGAGCACCCGACGTCGGTCCGACAGTGCGTGCCAGGGATTCCAAGCCGCATTGGAACGGAATTCCGTCGGCCGGAAGATCCGGTCCATTCCGATCTTCCCCGTGAGCAGTCCCTGTTCCAACGACATGTACGTAAGCGTTGCGATCCCCTGCTCCCGGCAGAACGGCAGGATGTCCTGCTCGGCATGCCGATGAAGCATCGAGTAGCGCAACTGGTCGGACGCCACCGCGCCCGCGGCCTGATATTCCTTCAACTCCCCCAAGTCCACGTTGCAGACGCCGATGGCCCGAATCTTTCCCTGCTGCTGGAGAGACGCCAGGCACTCCATTGTCTCTCGAATGGGGGTGAAGTCGGGGGGCACCGACGGCCAGTGCGTCTGGTAGAGGTCGATGCAGTCGACGCCCAACCGCCGGAGGCTGCGCTCCACTTCGATGGAGATCGTGTCCGGCCGCAGGCTCCGGCGCATTGTCCGCCCGTCCAGTTCCGTGAAATAAGAACCGCGCCCGTCGTCGGTCCACAACCCGCACTTCGTGGCCAGAATCAAACCGTCGCGCCGACCTCGAATCGCCTTGCCCACGACATCTTCGCTGCGTCCCCAGCCATAGGCTGGCGCCGTATCGATGAGGTTGATACCCGAGTCGATGGCCGCCTGGATGGCGCGGATGGACTCGGCGTCGTCCGTATCCGCGCCCCAGGCGGCGCCTCCTCCCAATACCCATGTGCCAAGCCCGACGATCGATGCCGAGAGGCTGGAGTTCCCGAGCGGACGCGTCTTCATAGCGAGAGGATGAACTCGACCAAATCGTCGATCTGGACGGGTGTCAGATGGGACGTGGTGCCATGGGGATCGCCCGCGTTGAAGGTCGTCAGCACCTCGCGCATCGTCGCCGCGCGCCCGTCATGCAGGTACGGGCCCGTCCGCCACACCTCGACCAGGGTGGGCGTGTCGAAGCGGTTCGTCGCGTGATCGAACGCCCCCACCGTGCCGACGTCGTGGAACTTCAGGTCCGTGTAGAGGTCGCCCCGGTGACACGGGGCACATCCGACCGCATCGCTGAAGAACAGAGCCTTCCCGCGTTCCGCCGAGGGGCTCAACGCTCCGTTCACGAGGTGGGGGCTCGGGATGGAACTCAGGGATTCCATATAAGCATCCATTGCCAGGGCCACCTCCGGGGGTTGCACGGTGAACAAACTGTGACGAATGCCGGTTCGCACCGAGATATACGAACTGGGTCGCACCCCCAGCCACATCGCCGGCGGCGTCCGGTGCCCGAGAAGCAGGCTCTTGGAACTCTTTGGATTACCGATGCCGTCGTTCAGATTGTCCCAGTTCAGGCTGTCCACACGCGCGTCGTCCGAGTGACAGCTGGAACAACTTTGCCAGCCCTGGAAGCAGAGGCTCGCATCATTGAAGTGCTGTTCCCCCTGGCGCGCGGGCGTCAGTCCTCGCGTGGAACCGAGCGCCACGCTTTCC
>JBBQIU010000130.1:0-7259 GCA_038325245.1 Verrucomicrobiota bacterium | reverse complement strand
AATCAGAACGGCCGCTTTCATAGGTCGCCCGAATCTCATCGTCGGTGGGGGACGGAAGCGTCTCGGGATCGGGTCGGTGCGCTTCGAGGTAACGCGCGACGATGACGCGTTCGAGCCTTCGCAACGTCTCGGGGTCGCGATCCAATCCCTCCGCTCGGGCGCGATGGAGCAGGGCCCGGTTGCGGATCATCTCGGCCAGGACCGCCTCCCGTGGCGACGCTTCCGAGGTCGCCAGCCCCCCCGGCGGACGCCGCTCCAATTCGCGTCGCAGCTCGTCCACGGTGATGGGGACGCCTTCGACCATGGCGACGGCATCCCGGACGCTTTCGGGATACGATTCCTTGCAGCCGGAACCCGTGGCCGCGGCAACCAACAAGGCCATGGAGACCCAATGTCCGCCCCGGCGCCGGGGGAGGTGATTAGGGGAGTGTGCAATAGGAGGCGGCACATAAGCTTTCTAAAGCATTTCCATTCGCGAGTTTCGGTGAGGTTCGAAAAATGTGCTGCGCGAAGGGAGGGAAGGGAAATGCCGCTGAAGTGTCCGTGCCGCTTCGGAGGAACCGGGCCTCTCTCGTTTCGTTCTCTGCGCTCTCTGCGTTCCCTGTGGCCTAAGTCCAAACGGGCATGCTTCCAGGCCCACGTGAAGGCGACGGACATGAGCGCCGGACGGGGAGGGATTTGCCACAAAGAACGCAGGGAAGAGACTTGGAAGGACGGGATCGCCTTCCCAGGTCCACCCATCCCCCCGAAGGGCGAAAAAACGGGCGGGGCGTACTCCTGGGAGTCCATCATCCCCTTCCTCCGCAATCGGTTGTCCGTATTGAAGGACGCGTCCTGGGCCCGCTTCGCGGTCTAACCCTGGGCTTCGGGACGGAATCCCGTTGGGACTCCAAACCGGAAGAATGGCCATCTCCAGGGCGCGCGAGGGCGCCGCTTGTTAAGGCTTCGCGAACCAGCGTTCCCGGATTTCCTCTCGGGTCAGAGCGACGGCTCCGGAATTGGGGTCCAGTCGATGGGCGGAGAGGAGTTCGGCCCGGCGTTGAAGGTCGGCGAGCGGCGATGAATCAGGCGAAACGTCCCAGACTCGGGCGGTGCCATCGAACGAACAGGTGAGCACGCGCCGCCCGTCGGGACTCCACGTGCCGAACACAACGGCCCGCTCGTGGCGGAGCGGCGGGGTGATGGGTTCGCCATCCGCGACATCCCAAATCCGGGCTGATCCGTCCGAGCTGACCGTGAGGAGATGGAGGCTGTTCGGACTAAAAGACGCCCACACCGAATAGGATTCATGGCGCATGGCAGGGATGAGGGCCTCCCCGGTGCGCGCGTCCCAGATTTTGGTGAACGTGTCCTCGCCTGACGTGGCGACGTACTGGCCGTCGGGACTGAACTCGACGTGAAGCACGCCGTCATTGTGGGGGAGCGGGGCACCGATCGGCTTCCCCGTGGCGACATCCCACAGATGCGCCTCCCGCGCGAGTTGGGATGCGTCGGAGCAGGCCGTGATCATTCGGTCGCCGTCGGGGCTGAACGCGGCGGCCCAGACCTTGGTGGTGTGCGCGAGGACGGGACCCTTCGGTTCACCTGTCCTGGCATCCCATATCCGGGCCGTGCCGTCATGGCTGGCCGTCAGGATTCGCCGTCCATCCGGGTGGAACTTCGCTTGGATTTCGGGGGCGCCGTGGGGGGGCGTCGCCGAGATTAGGCGGGCCGTTGCGCTGTCCCAAACCCGGGCGATGCCATCTCGGCCTGCTGTCAGGATGCAGTCTCCGTCGCGGCTGAAGGACGCCCCGGTGATATTCGTGCCGTGAGCGAAGGGCCCCACCTCCTCCAGTCCCGTGAGCGCATTCCAAACACGGCCATTTCCATCCTGACACGCCGTGAAGATGTGACGCTCGGAGGGATGGAAAAGGGCCTCAATGACGGCAGCCGGATGCCGCAGAGCCAGCAGAAGTTCCCCACTGGTGGCATCCCAGACCCGGGCGTATCCGTCGATTCCGCACGTCAGGATCCGGGCGGCGTCGGAGCTGAAACGCGCCCTCCGGACCAGTCCCTGATGGCGCAGAACCAGTCGGGCCGGTGAAGTGTTGGACATGTTCCAAAGGCGCGCGGTCTGGTCCTGCCCTGATGTGAGCAATGTTTCGCCGCCCGGTCCGAATTCCAGGGTCGTGACATAGCCGGCATGATGAAGCGAAGGAGACGCCGGTTCGCCCGAGAGGGGATCCCAAAGACGCGCCGTATTGTCCCAACTCGCCGTGGCCAGCGTGGTGCCCGTCGGATTGAAGATGGCATGGCTGACGCCGCGTCGATGGCGCATGGAACTTCCAATCGGAAGGCCGGACGAGGAATCAAAGATCCGTGCCGCACCACTCCAACTGCCTGTCACGATCCATCGTCCGTCCGGGCTGAATTCGCATTCGAAGAGGTCGCCCCCCGGTTTTACTGGCGTCATCAGGGGTTCACCGGTGAGGACGTCCCACGTGCCGATCACCTCGTCCGAATCGCCGTAAGCCACCACCAAACGGCGCCCATCGGTGCTGAACGCGGCGATTTTAGGGGTCGCCGGGAGCTGAATCGGCAGTCCGAGGGGAGTTCCGGACGGAACCTCCCAGGTTCGCATCGAGTGCCGTGAATTGGCACCGGCCGCGCGATCGCCGTGGGGACTCAGGAAGATTTTGATGACGTCTCCGGCGTCGGCGAACAACGGTCCCGCGATCGTTCCCGTCTCGAGATCGAACGTTTGAAGACCTCCTTCGACACGGGCGATCAGCCAGCGGTGATCGCGGTCGACCATGACGGAGTTCCGGCCGGGGAGGAATGGGCGGGGCGGGCCGATCCTGCGGGCGGTCGCGACATCCCACCATTGCAAGTGGCCCGACCAACTAGCGGAAACGGCCTGGGTTCCGTCGGCGTTGATGAACACCCGGATGGCCAGGGATTCCATGAGAATGGGGCTCGAGACCGCTTCGCCTGTGTCCGTCCGCCAGACCCGGATGGTGTTGTCCTCGGCATGGGTCAAGGCGCGTGAACCGTCGCGGCTGAAGGCGGCGCCATGCACGAAACCACCGTGGAACCAAATCTGGGAGAGACGAGGTCCGCGACGGAGCACGGCGGCGTAGCGCCGCCGATGGACGTCTTCGCGTGCAGCGTCGTCCTTCTCGAGGCGCAAGGCTTCGACGAACCAGAGGAGGGCCTGGTGATCTTCCCCGGATCTCAACAACTGGTTTCCAGCCACGACGTTGAGGCGGATCAGGCGTTTGCGGCTTTCCTCGGCCTGGGTTTCGGCAAAGTGCTGGGAGGCCCGGATTCGGCGATTAGCGACGGTCAGGACGCCGATGGTTCCGAGCAGGGCGAGGATCACGACGCCAAACGTGGCCGCGACCCACGGACGCCTGCGGGTCCATTTGGTAAAACGATCCCATGGCACGGCCGGTCGCGCCTCGATCGGTTCATGACGCAGCCAACGCTCCAGTTCGGCGGCAACGGCCTCGGCGGAGGGGTAGCGCCGACGCGGGTCCTTCTGCAGGCACTTCTGACAGATCGTCTCGAGATCGCGATCGATCTCCGGCCGAAGCGTCCGGAGCAGGGGGGCTTCGACTTCGAGGACCTGGCGCACGGTATCGATCGAGGTGGCGCCTACGAAGGGCGGACGGCCCGTCAGGAGTTGGAACAGGACGGCACCCAACCCGTGAATGTCGGTCGCTGTCGTGATGCGCCCGGGGTCGCCCGAAGCCTGTTCCGGCGACAGATACCCTGGTGTTCCGAGCACCACTTGGGAGCGCGACAGCGGCGATTCTGCGTCCAGCCGCCTGGCCAGACCGAAGTCCGTGAGATGGGGGCCTCCTTCCTCATCCAGAAGGACGTTTTCGGGTTTGAGATCCCGATGGAGCACACCGCGTTGGTGGGCGTGATGGAGGGCCCTTCCAATCGTGGCCACGATCTCCGCGACGCGCGTCGGTGACAACCCCCCCGCCGCCCCGGCCGTGGCGAGATTGGATCCCGGGACCCAGCGCATCGCGAAGAAGGGCCAGCCCGCGTGTTCGCCGACTTCGAAGATGGGAACGATCCGGGGATGATCGAGTGCGGCCGCGACTTCCGCCTCCCTTCGAAATCGTTCACGGGCGAGAGGTGTTGAAAGTTCTCCGGTGGCGATGACCTTCAGCGCGACCACGCGGTCCAGTCGCATGTGCCGTGCTCGGAAAACCACGCCCATGCCGCCTCGACCCAGTTCCTCGAGAAGTTCGTAACCGGCGAACTGACGCTGGGCGAGCAGGGCTTCCGGGGAGACCAGGTCGTAGGCCTCCTTCTCGGTGGCATCGGGGGCGATCGGGGTCTCCATCACCATGCCGAAGAGGCATGGGACGCACACGCTCTCGGAAGCTGAAATCAGGATCGGCTTCGAACAGGACGGGCACCGTCGGGACTTGGAGATGGTGGGGTTGGGCATGCTTTCCAAGGCGCGTTGGGGCTTGGAGGATCGGAGCGAATCGTATTGGGGGAAGGGGAAAGGGAATCACGCCGACGAGGCCGCGAACAGGTGTCGCAGTTCCTCCTCGACGTCCGACGGGGCTTGAACCGTCTTGCCAATCTCGTCCCGGACAAGCAGGGCGAAGCGCCGGCGGAGACGGAAGATCGCGGACTTGACGGCATTCTCGCCCAATTGAAGGCGGGAACCGATCTCCGCATACGAGGGCATGGATTCGGAATGCGTGAGGAAGACCTTGAGAAGCTCGAAACGCGAGGCGTCGTCGTCGCGTTCCGCCTCCGTCCGGAGCCGGTTCATCGCGCTCTCCATAAGAGCCTGGGCCCAATGCCGGTCGAACAAGAGCTCTGGCGAGCCCTCCTGCATCGGTTCCAGGGCGAAGCGTTCCTCCGGTTCGAGCCCGTCCCACCAGATCAGTTCCCGGGTTCCACCGCGCTTCTGCCGATGCGCCCGGTCCCATTCGTTGGCGAGGAAGTTCTGGATGGATTTCAGCAGAAACGTCCGGAAACGGCCCCGCTCCGGGGAAGCACGGACCAGGGCATTCGATTCCAGAAGGTGCTCGAAAAACCCTTGTGTCAGGTCTTCCGCCTGCGAGGGAGCGTGGCCGCGGCGGCGAACAAAGGCATAAAGCGGAAACCAATAGTCGCGACACAGGGACTCCAGGGCGGCCTCCGCCCCTTCCCCCCGCGGATCGGATGCCGTCAGGACCAGATTCCAATTGGTGGTTCGGAACTCGCGCTGCCTGGCGTCGGTCCCGTCGGTCCCTTCGTTCTCGCGTTCGGAATCGGACATGATTTGAGCCTCCACCCCAGCTACCGCAATCATGCGGTCATGGAAAGCCATCGAATTCCTTACTGCAAGCGCTGTTCGCGGAATGCGTTAGGCGGATTCGCGCGCCGAAGACCTGCGCCGGAACGATTCCGTTGAGATCACGAGGCCTCACGCGAAGAAGGCGATCCTGTCCTTCCGATTCTCTGCGTTCCCTGCGTTCTTTGTAGCAAATCCATCCCCTTCCGGCGCTCATGTCCGGCGTTCACGTGGGCCGGGTGGCAAACTTGCGGATTTCGAATCGGAACCTCCTTACCCCGATCCCAAGCAGGCCCTTGCGAAACGCCAGCGTGTCGAGCCCTTCCTTCGCGCTGATCCCTTTTTGACCTGCCCGTTTGGATTGAGGCCAGAGGGAACGCAGAGAAGGAACCGCGAGAGACCTCAGGTCCTGGACCTACGAACGTCATGCCACGCGCCCGAAAATGCGATTGAGTGGCGACGGCTGGACCCGGACTATTCGCCAACATGAAAAGCATCGATGGCTTGAGGCGGCTGCGTCGGCGGTTTTGGGTCGGGATTGTCTGCTGCGTGGCGGCCGGATGCTACACCGTTCCCGAAACGGGACGCCGTTCGTTCAATTTCATGAGCGAATCGGAAGAGATGAAGTTGGGATTCTCCGAGTTCGAGAAGATGAAGAAGGAGGTCCCGATCTCAAAGAACGCGGCGGCGAATGCCCTCGTTAAGAAAGTTGGGCAGCGGATTGCGGCCGTGGCGCCCCTGCCCAACGCGCAATGGGAATTCGTGGTCTTCGACAGCAAGGAAGCCAACGCGTTCTGTCTTCCGGGAGGGAAGGTGGGGATCTACACGGGAATCCTACCCATCACGCGCGATGAGGGCGGTCTGGCGACCGTGATCGGTCACGAAGTCGCCCACGCCGTGGCACGGCACGGCGGCGAACGCATGAGCATGGCGGTGGGAATTCAGAAGGCGGGCGAAGTCTCCACCGCCGTCCTGGGTTCAACAAAGTATGCCAGTTGGGCGCCGGTCTTCGGTCAGGTCTACGGCGTCGGCGCACAGGTCGGCGTTGCGCTGCCGCACAGCCGGCGCAACGAGTCCGAGGCCGATCAGATCGGTCTGAAATACATGGCCCAGGCCGGATACGACCCGGAGGCGGCGGTGGGATTCTGGCAGCGCTTTGCCGAGTACAACCGGCAAGCCGGCGGCGACGGCGCCCCCTGGTTCCTGCGGACCCATCCCCTGGACGAGGCGCGCATCGAACAGATCAAGGCATGGCTGCCCGAGGCACGGGCCGCGATGAAGAAGCCGTAACGCGTGGCTTGGAAGCAAGGGGTAGAGAGGGTGTAATCACCCGGTGCGGATCATCGGAGGCATGGCGGGTGGACGTCTCTTGCAAGCGCCCAAGGGGTTGACGGTGCGTCCAACGCCGGACCTCGTCCGACAGGCCGTGTTCAACAGCCTCGGACCCGTCATCGAGGGAGCCTCCGTCCTCGACCTGTTCTCCGGGACGGGAGCATTGGGCCTGGAATGCCTCAGCCGCGGGGCGGGCCGCGTGGTCAGCGTGGAATTGTCCGGCCGTCACGCCCGCTATATCCGGGAGAATCTCCTTCGCCTCGAACTGCCGGCAGACCGCCATGAGTTGCGCGTTCAAGACGTCTTCACCGCCCTGCGGCAGATCGCGTCGCTTCCCGGACGGTTCGATTTTGTGATGGCCGACCCTCCCTTCGGCCCAAAGACCGGAGGAAAGCGGTCGGAATCCGCCTCGCAGCGCCTGATGGAATCCATGGAACTGGCCGCACTACTCGTGGAGGGAGGGCGTTTGGTCCTCGGGCATGCGCGAAGGGATGGGGTCGCGGTTCCCGAAGGCTGGGAAGAACGGCGCGTACTGGAACATGGCGATTCGGTCTTCCGAATTCTCGCTCTCACGCATCGATCGGCGCCGGCAACGACTCCTTGAGAGCCTGTCTGAGATCGCGCGAAGGCGGGACGA
>JBBQIU010000129.1:0-7269 GCA_038325245.1 Verrucomicrobiota bacterium | reverse complement strand
CTGGTCGCGATCAATCAGCGGCTCTGGAAGGACACGCGGTACCTGATCCGGCTCGAACCCGGGGTGCAGACGCCGGAAGAGACGCTGGAGAAGACAAGCGGCTCGTGCCGGGATTCGGCATGGCTGCTGTGTCAGCTTCTGAGGCATTGCGGCCTGGCGTCGCGGTTTGTAAGCGGTTACCTGATTCAATTGGCCTCCGACGTGAAATCCCTAGACGGGCCGAGCGGACCGGAAAAGGACTTCACCGACCTGCACGCTTGGACGGAGGTTTACCTGCCCGGCGCCGGATGGATCGGACTGGATCCGACGTCGGGTCTGATGGCGGGCGAGGGGCATATTCCGCTGGCCGCCACGCCGGATCCGCAAAGCGCGGCGCCGATCTCGGGTGGTGTGGACGAGAGCAAATGCGAGTTCTCGGTCGAGATGCGGGTTTCGCGGATCTTCGAGTCGCCGCGGGTGACGAAGCCCTACTCGGAGACCACTTGGGCTGAGATCGAGCGGCTGGGGCACCAGGTGGATGGGGATCTGAAGCGGTACGACTGCCGCCTGACGATGGGCGGCGAGCCGACGTTTGTGTCGATCGACGACGTGGATGGGCCGGAGTGGAACATGGTGGCGCTGGGGCCGAAGAAGTCGCGTCTGGCGGACGAGCTGATCCGGCGGCTGAAGAAGCGGTTTTCAACCGGGGCGTTCCTCCATTTCGGGCAGGGGAAGTGGTATCCGGGCGAATCGCTGCCCCGCTGGTCCTACGGGTGTTACTGGCGCAAGGACGGGGTGCCCGTGTGGGAGCGCGAAGACCTGCTGGCGGACACCACCCGGGACTATGGTTTCGGCGAAGCGGATTCGGAGTTGTTCATCCGTGCCTTGGCGGAGCGATTGGGGTGCGGGGATCGCTGGGTGATGCCTGCCTACGAGGATGCCTGGTACTACCTGTGGAAGGAGCGCCGGCTGCCGGTGAACGTCGATCCCTTCGAGTCCAACCTGACGAACGAGGAGGACCGGGCCCGGCTGGCGAAGGTCTTCGAGCAGGGCGTGGCAAAGGTGATCGGCCACGTCATGCCTGCTCTGCGGGGGCGGGCAGGATGGATGAGCGGGCCATGGTATTTCAGGAGTGACCGGCTGTACCTGATCCCCGGGGATTCCCCCATCGGTCTGCGACTTCCCCTGGATTCGATTCCGTGGGTTAAGGAGGGGGACTTTCCATTTCTTCATCCTCAGGATCCCCTCGAGGAACGGGGGGAATTGCCTTCGCGGCAGACCTTTCTCAGTGGCCAGGGCGAGGTGAAGGCGCCCGTGCGGCCCTTCGAACCCCCGCGGCGGCAATCGATGGATTCAGAAAGCTGGAGCGCGGAGGGCGGCATGGGCGGCATGGGCGGCATGGGCGGCATGGGGGGCCTCGGGAGCGAGCCGGGGATCGATCATTTGCCAGCAAGGGGCGAGTCGGGGACGGAGGTGGTCCGGACGGCCATTTGCGTGGAGCCGCGCGGTGGCCGGTTGCACGTCTTCATGCCGCCGACGCGCTGCCTGGAGGATTATCTCGAATGCGTGGCGGCGGTGGAGGAGACGGCGGCACGGCTGAATCGGCCGATCGTGCTTGAGGGATACGGTCCGCCTCACGACCCGCGCATCAGCGTGCTGAAAGTGACGCCAGACCCCGGAGTGATCGAGGTGAACATTCATCCCGCCCAGTCTTGGGACGAGATGGTGAAAAACACGGAGGTGCTCTACGCGGAGGCGCGCGAGGCGCGTCTGGGCACGGAGAAGTTCATGGTGGACGGCCGGCACACCGGTACCGGGGGTGGGAATCACATCGTGCTCGGAGGCGCGACCGCTCAGGAGTCTCCGCTGCTCAAGCGTCCGGACCTGTTGAAGAGCCTCGTGGCGTACTGGCAGAACCATCCGGCGCTCTCATTTCTCTTCAGCGGGATGTTCATAGGACCGACCAGCCAGAATCCGCGGGTGGACGAGTCGAGACACGATTCACTCCATGAATTGGAGGTCGCCTTCCGCCAGGTGCCGGACTTCGGATTCACGCAGCCGTGGCTGGTCGATCGGTTGTTTCGCAACCTCCTGATCGACGCGAGCGGCAACACGCACCGCGCCGAGTTCTGCATCGACAAGCTTTATCCGCCCGAAGCCGGCGGCGCGCGCCTGGGCCTGCTGGAACTGCGGGCCTTCGAAATGCCGCCGCACGCCCGGATGAGCCTTGCGCAGCAGTTGCTCCTGCGAACGCTGATCGCCCGCTTCTGGAAGCGGCCCTACGAGAACAAGCTCGTGCGGTGGGGAACGGACATTCACGACCGGTGGATGCTTCCTCACTTCATCTGGAGCGACCTTTCGGACGTGATCGAGGACCTGCAACACCACGGGTATCCGATGAACACGGAATGGTTCGCGCCGCACCTGGAGTTCCGGTTTCCGCAGTTCGGCGATCTGGACGTGAAGAACATCCACCTCGAACTCCGGCAGGCACTGGAGCCGTGGCATGTGCTCGGGGAGGAACCGGGCCCGGGCGGGACGGTGCGGTATGTCGATTCCTCATTGGAACGGGTTCAGATCAAGCTCAGGGGCCTGACGGACACCCGGCACAAGGTCTGTGTCGGCGGGGTGGAAGTGCCACTGCATCCGACTGGAACGAACGGTGAGTTCGTGGCGGGCGTCCGGTATCGGGCCTGGCAGCCGGCCAACTGCCTCCATCCCACCATTCCCGTGCACACCCCGCTGGTGTTCGACATCGTGGACACGTGGAACGGCCGGAGCATCGGCGGCTGCACCTATCACGTGATGCATCCCGGCGGGCTGAGTCATGAGACTTTCCCCGTCAATGCGTACGAGGCCGAGAGCCGGCGGCTGGCGCGGTACTTCCGGCACGGACACACGCCGGGCACGTTGAAGCCGCGAAAGGCGGACCCGGACCCGGATTTTCCGTTCACGCTCGATCTGCGGCGGGCCTGAGCCAGCCCTCGCGCCATGACCCGTGCGAAGAGCGCGATCTAGTAACGCGGAACGCTGGCGTCGATCTGGTCGGACCAGGCGTGGATGCCGCCCTTGACGCTCTTGACGTACTTGAAACCCTGGTCGCGCAGGAACCGGAGGGCCTTCAGGGACCGGACCCCGCTTTTGCAGTGGATGTAAATCTGCTGGTTCGGATCGAGTTCTGTGAACCGCTGAGGCAGCAGGCCGAGCGGGAACAGGGGCACACCCTGGACGCGCGCGATCTGGTACTCGTCGGGCTCCCGGACGTCGATGACGCGGATGCCGAGCTTGGGATCGTCCAGGGCCTTCTTCATGTCCTGGACGCTGACCTCGTCGGGATTCCGGTCCGGAACGGCGGGTTCCGCCGGGATGCCGCAGAACTGCTCGTAGTCGATGAGCTTGTGGATCGTCGGATGTTCGCCGCAGAGGGGGCACTGCGGGTCGCGACGGAGCCTCAGTTCCTTGAACTTCATGTCCAGGGCGTTGAAGAGGAGCAGGCGTCCGGTCAGGGAGCTTCCCTTGCCGAGCGCAAGTTTGAGAATCTCGGTGGCCTGGATGCAGCCGATGATACCGGGCAGGACACCGAGGACGCCGCCTTCGGCGCAACTGGGGACCATGCCTGGCGGGGGAGGCTCGGGATAGAGGCAGCGGTAGCAGGGACCGCCGAGGTGCGGGGCAAAGACGCTGGCCTGGCCGTCGAATCGGAAGATGGACCCGTAGACGTTCGGCTTCTTCAGGAGCACGCAGGCGTCGTTCGTGAGGTAACGGGTCGGGAAGTTGTCGGTTCCATCGACGACAATGTCGTACTGACCGAGGATATCGAAGGCGTTGTCGCTGGTGAGGCGGGTGTTGTGCAGGACGACCTCCACGTTGGGATTGAGCTCGTTGAGGGTATCCCGGGCGGATTCGGACTTCGGTCGCCCGACGTCGCTGGTGCCGTGCAGGAGCTGGCGTTGGAGGTTGGAGAAATCGACGGTATCGAAGTCGACGATGCCGATTTTTCCGATTCCTGCGGCAGCCAGGTACATGGCGATGGGGGAGCCGAGGCCGCCGGCGCCGACGCACAGGACGCTGGTGGAGCAGATCTTCTTTTGTCCGGCCATGCCGACCTCTGGGAGGATAAGGTGGCGTGAGTAGCGGCGAATTTCGTCGTTCGACAGTTGCATGGCAGTCGCAGGGAGGGGGAGCCTACGGGCACGATGGCTGGGACCAAGTGCAAAATTGGGAACAGGATAAGCCCATGAACACGGGAGTGACCCCGGACGAGGCCGTGCGGGTGCTACGTGACGGCACGCGGATACGGCCGGCCCTCGCGATAATTCTGGGCGGCGGATTGGGCGCGGTGGTGGCGGCGATGGAATCAGGGGTCTGCCTGCCCTATTCCACGACGAGGTGCTAGCCGTGGGCCGGCGTGTCGCGGGTGAGGCGGCGCGGCCTGTTGGGGGAATTTGCGAGGCTTTATGGAAACGATGAAGCGACGAGAGAAGGAGCGGTTGGTGGCCGAGGCATTGGCCGCGCGTGAACAGGCGGTGGCCCCCTACTCAGGTTTCGCTGTGGGGGCGGCGCTGCTGACGTCCGGCGGCACGATCGTGCGCGGCGCCAACGTGGAGAGCGTGAGTTACGGACTGACCTGTTGCGCGGAGCGCGTCGTGTTGTTCAAGGCCCTGACCGAGGGGCATCGTGAATTCCATGCCGTGGCGGTTGTGGCGCGGCATGACGGTGGGGTCATGCCGTGCGGGGCATGCCGCCAATTGCTCCTCGAGTATGCGCCACACGCCCGTGTGCTGGTGGCGGACGCCGCCAATCCCGGGAAGATTCGCTCCTACGCCGTCGCGAGACTGCTCCCCGGCGCGTTTCGGGCCTTCACGCCGTCGGCATGAGACTGGACGGCTCGGACAACGTGGAGACCGGTTCCTGGGCCCTATCCACACGCGTGATCTCAAGGTGGACTTCCATCTTTTGTGAGGCGAGTCCCTTGAAGGTTCCCCGAGTGGGTGCGGCGTCGGCGTAGTCGCGACCGATGGCGACTTTGACATGGTGCTCGTCCGCGGGCCGGTTGTTGGTGGGATCGAGCGGAAGCCACCCAAAGCCAGGGAGGAAAACTTCGACCCATGCATGGGAGGCGAGGTCGCCGCGCCGCATTTCGTCCGGGGGGACGTAGAGGTAGCCACTCACGTAGCGCGCGGGAATTTTCATAGACCGGCACATGCCGATCAAGACGTGGGCGAAGTCCTGGCAGACGCCCCGTCGGACCTGGAGAACATCGGCAACCGTTGTATGGACAGTCGTTGCGGTGGGGTCATAGGCGAACTTCTGGTGGATGGTGTTCATCATCGCCTGGGCGCCCTCCCATGCATCGGTGTGGCCCTCGATGGCGTCCCGGCTGAGGCGCCAGATGCCGACGTCGAGCGGTACGCACTCACTCGCCTGGAGAAAGTCATAGCAACGCTCAATCCGCAGGCACTCGCCGATGCGGGCGAGGGGAAAGGACGCGTCTGCCATGCGGGGATGGGGGCCGGAGGTGGAAACCGTGGAACGGGTCTCGAGGGTCAGTTCCGAGTGCGGAGCCGTGAGGTAGAAGTGATCGACGAGATTGAGGTGGAAGTCGTGGTAACGCCGGATCGGCGCGCTGGGTGTGGTTGACAAGCGAAACTCATGACACTCCTGGACGGCGTCGGAGACGGGTTGCAGGCGCAACTCGTTGAAGTTCTCCGAGACGGGCAGGGAGTACCGGTATTCGGTTCGATGGACGATCTGCAAACGCATGGACGACTCGCGATCCGACAGCCTGACCGGGTGACGGAACCGCGGCAAGGGTGCAGGCAATCCTCTGCGACGTTGCGTGCGTCGATTGCACCTCAAAAGCGCGGTTGGATTCGGCTTGCGGAGATGTGCCCCGGAGACTCGGACGTCACGGAGACTGGGGTTGGGACGCACGCCGCGCCTTCGGGGAGATGTTGTCGATCAACCGTTCGATGCAGGACTCGACGCTGAGTTGGTCGGTCCGCAACTCGAGTTCCGGTGATAGGGGAGGCTCGTATGGGGACGAGACGCCGGTGAACTCCGGCAAAGCGCCAGAGCGCGCGCGCCGATACAATCCCTTCTCATCCCGGCGTTCGCATTCGGTCAGGGGGCGGTTGACATGGACCTCGATGAAGCAGCCCTCGGGCAGGGTTTGTCGGACGCGGTCTCGATCGTCGCGAAAGGGAGAAATGAGAGCGACAATGACGTGGACGCCTGAAGCGGCGATCCGTCTCCCGATCTCGCCGACGCGGCGGACGTTTTCGCGGCGATCAGATGTCGAGAATCCCAGGTCCCGACACAGGCCCTTACGAAGTTCGTCCCCATCGAGGATCACCACAGGATGGCCGCTCCGGCGCAGACGTTCGGCGAGCGCGTGTGCGAGGGTGGTTTTTCCAGCACCACTGAGGCCGGTCAGCCACACGACCACGCCAAACGGGGCTATCCCGGGAAGCGTTGGCCCGGCGGTGTCATGCATGCGGCGTCGCCGGGTATGGACCCGGTTGCCATTCCAGTTGAACCCGCAGGCCCGCCTCTCCCGTGAGGGCGAATCCGAGGTCCCCGGGCTCCTCCCTTCGGACATCAATCACGGGATCGTCGGGTCCAGCGGTTCGAAGGTTCATGCCGGGGCGGCGGGGAAACCGGCCGCGCGCTGAAGGAGTGCGGCGAGCCAGGGATTGACGGTGGCGTCGATGACCAGATGGATGCGGTCGGTCTTGCCGCGATTGGCCACGGAGTGGGGGAGGTTGAAGTTGTGGTACCAGCATTCGCCCTCGTCCATGACCACCCGGCGTCCGTCCAGGATGAACTCCACCTCGGGATGGGTGATGACGGGGATGTGGAGACGGACTTCGCCATCTTCGAACCCCAGATGGAAATCGCGATGGGTCTTGATCTCGGAACCCGGTGTCAGCCGGAGGAACCGAACAGACTGCAAGGGACATTGGAACTCGGCGAGGATCTCGCGCACGTAACCGCACCGGTCCAGCAAGGGCGTGTCGGCAAACTCCGTGACCCGGGTCGGATCGGGGTAGATCTGGTCGGCGCGTCCACCGATCGAGCGAAGAGGGACGACGCTCCAATCGCCCCGGTAATACGCCCGGTTGAAATGCGGCAGGAAATCGGATTCGAGAATCGGTTCCAGCTCACTCTGGAGCCGGCGTGGATCAACGCGGAGCGGGAGCTTCAGGCTCGCGGGGAGCATGTCGTGGACGCTACGGGTTGACTGCGAATGGAGCGAGGCCCAACCCGGATGTTCGCGCGGATTCCAAT
>JBBQIU010000128.1:0-7320 GCA_038325245.1 Verrucomicrobiota bacterium | reverse complement strand
GCGATCAAGTGGGCCTGGAGACCAACGTGCCGATCCCGAGTCGGAACGAGACGATTTTGGCTTGCCCGTTTGGATTCAGGCCACAGAGAACGCAGAGAGCGCAGAGAAGGAAAAGAGAATGGGGTCGAAAAGAGAATGGGGCCAAACATTGAGATGCGACATTTTCAAATCGGCTTGGAGGCGGCGGCGGCTCGCAAGCCTGCTAGCAGCAGAAGGGAAGGATGGGGTCAAACATTCATATTCGACATTTCCATACCGGTCGGCTCGGAGGCGGAGGCGGATCGCAACGCCTAGGGCTCATTCCCAAGCCGGGAAGCAGCAGAAAGGCCATGGGACCTGAGGGAAGGTTGAGACAGCCCGTCCAGAACTGCCTTCGGTCGTCAGCATCACGCGCAATGTCAATAGTCGATGTTTGCCCCCAACCCCATGCAGTCAGCTGAGTCGATTCAACCTTAGGGCCTCGTACGCATCGCTAGGTTCAAAGGCCCAGCGCGGCGAGTTCTTGTTCGTAGCCGGATCGGAAGTCGCTATGGCGTGGCGTCCAACCCAGTTCGTTTCGAAGTCGGTCGGCCACGACGCGTTTGTTCGTCGCGAAGCGCCCCCGTCGCGTCACCTCCGCGGCGTCGGCCACTGGCGGAAGCGGCCGACCCAGTCGAACGGATAGCCACGCATAGAACTCACGCTCCGTGCACGCGGCGGAGTCGCTAACGGTGTACAAGCGTACGGGTTTGCCCTTCGCCAAGACCGTGATGATCGCGTCCACGAGGTCGTCGCGGTGGATCATGTTCATCCAGCGCGTTCCATCGCCGGTCATTCGCGCGTCGCCTCGGTTCATGGCAGCGATCCGATTTCGACCGGGACCGTAAATGCCGGCGACGCGGAGAAGGATGGCCGGAAAACCAGACTGGGCTGCATCGAGCAACAGGTTCTCGGTCTCCAGCAGGATCCGGCTGGTGGGCGAGGCGCCGTCCGTGGCGGAGGATTCGTCAACGTCCGATCCGTCATCCTGGGGATAGACGCTGGTGCTGCTGGTGAAGACGAAGGCGCGGGGCGGGGTGGCGCGGAACCGATCGACCAGGTTACGAGCGCCTTCGAAATAGACGGCACGATAGGCCGCTTCGCCGCCCTCCGCAGGGGCGACGCAATCGACGACCGCATCCCATCCAGGGGAAATGGCGTCGAGGTCGGCGCGTTGGGTGAGGTCCGCGGCGAAGGGCTCGATGCCACATTCGCGCAGGGGGGACGGGTCACTTCCGGGGCGTCGGATTCCCCCCACGACATGGCCGTCGTCGACAAGGCGGGCGCCGAGGTGGAGGCCGACATACCCGCAACCGGCGATCAGGACGCGCATGGAGAGAGCCAAAGCGCTAGGGTTTGAGCAGGGCGACGATAGTACGGAACTTCGTGGGGTTGTCGCCGGGGTTTTGTTTGGCCACCTGATGTTCACCGGCGTCCCAGAGTTTTGGGTCAAAGGCCGCCTTGGAATTGCCGAAGCTGACATGGCCATCGCCCCAGAGGGCGTTCAAGCCGTTCGGGCTTCTCCCGGAGATATGGGGGATGGTGGCGCGGGTATAGATAAGGTCCGTCAGGATGGTTCGAGTGGCGGTGAGTTGGGACGTTTTCAAAGCGGCTTCCACCCAGTTGGTCTGCCCGCGCTCAAGGGTGATGCTGGACTGCGGATAGTACATGTAGTTGATCCTGACCCGGCCTCCGGAGACCCGAGGCCAGGGGACGGTGGACGATTCGTAGTACTTCATCTCCAACTTGATCGGGATCGTGTCGGGATGGCGCAGGCTGAGGTCGTAGAACGTCTTGGGCGACGTGATGTTCCTCGAGGTGTAGAGGTAGCCGAGATTCAGGGGGCGTGTCGTGTCGGCGGCCTGCCCTTCCGGACCCTCAAAGACCTGGTAGCCCTCCCACGGTTCCGAGCCTGCGCGCCGCTCCGGGTCAAAGAGTCCGGGCGGAATGCGGTCTTCGTTGTCGTCCGCGTACAGGAGGATCCCGAGGCCCAACTGCCGGAGATTGTTGGTGCAACTGGTGCGCTTGGCGCGTTCCTTTGCGGACGAAAGGGCCGGCAGCAGCATCGAGGCGAGAATCGCGATGATGGCGATCACGACCAGAAGTTCGATCAGCGTAAAGGCGCCGCGTTGCCGACGGTGGGCAGGTTTCCGGGACATGGGGTAGGAAGGCTCAAAGAACGGCTGGGTGTCAATGGGCCTTGGGATGCCCAGGCTTTGGGGGGTGGGAGATGAAACGCTCCCTCCATTTCAAGGCGGGTTGTTCGACGAGGTGGTAGCTGGCGAGGGCGAAGGCCAGGGCGAGGAGGATGTTCCAGGGAAGATGCTGCCAGGGCTGGGCGAGTTCACGGGGAAGGAAGACCTGTTGCCAGAGGTATAGGCTGTAAGAGAGGCGGCCGACCCATGCGATCGGGGCCCATTGAAAGACCTTCTGAATGACCGGGGCCCGTCCCTCGACGAGCACCTTGATCACGAGGGCGATGCCGGTCAGTTCCATGGGTATCCGGGCCAGGAGCAGGTAACTGGGCAGGGGAAGTGTCAGTGAGGCCGCCACGAGGCCCACGCCCAGGACGAACACGGCATACGCCCGGGCCTCGGGTCCCGCCAGCAAACGGCGGAATCCGGCGTGCCGCTGCAACTGCGCCAGCAATCCCCCCATCAGCAGCGAGTCATACAGGAGGTCCGCACGCGACCAGTTCAGGTTCTGTCCACCGAAGAGTTCCATGTTCACCTGTCGCCAGACGGGCGCGAAGGCGCACAACGCAGCCGTCACGACCAACCGAGCGCGGTGGGGAACCCAAAAAACCAGTAGGGGCCAAAGGAAATAAAACTGTTCCTCGATGGCGAGGCTCCAGAAGTGGCCGGTGTAGTACGAACCCACGATCAGATTTCTGAAGAACAGGAGGCACGCCACCCAGTCGAGCGCGCCGATGCCAAGGTCCATGAAAAGAGTCAGGACCCCGAGGCTGGTCAGAAACAACAGCACGGGCGGGAGAATGCGGAAGGCGCGGCGGACGTAGAAATTCCTCAGGGAAAATCCGCCGCGCCGCTCTTCCTCCTCGAGCAGCAGCCACGTGATGAGAAACCCGCTCAGGACGAAGAAAAGCGTCACTCCATGAACTCCGCGATGCGCGAATCCCTCCAACCACCGCGGGAGAGTCATCCCGTAGCCGACATGAAGCAGGATGACCCAGGTGACGGCGAACGCTCGAAGTCCGTCCAGGCCTGGAAGCCGGTGTCGCGGAGCGCCTTCCCGACGGGCCACCAAGGGCTCCGCCCCCGTTCCTCCCACCTCAGCGCGCATTATTCTCGTCAAAAACTTCCGATGGCGCCTTGCGCGGCTCCAGTGTCAGGGGATCCCGGATGGGCAGTTCCACCAGCTTCCCGCCGCCCAGGGTCTCAAGCTTCACCGAATGGTCCGGGTGGCCCTTGAGAATCTCGTCCTTCTGGCCGACGGCGAGCAGGACCAGTCGATCCGGCTGCAGCCATTTCGCGGCCATCCGCTGCACATCCTCGCGCGTCACCGCGTCAATCCGGGAGCGGTACTCGCGCCAGTAGTTCGGATCCCGCGCGTAGCGCCCGCTGAACTCGTCCTCGGCGAACTGCCCCGCCACCTGGGCCTTCGTGGCGAAGCGCCGCGGGAAGGTGTCGATGAAAGAGCGTTTCGCCGTGTTCATCTCGTCCTCGGTCACTGGCTCGGACGCAATGCGCCGCATCTCCTCGATCACCAGGCTCGCCGCGTAGGCAACCGTCCGGGACTTGGACTGGAACGAAGCTTGGAAGGCCCGGGCGAGGGCGATTCCCTCCGGGAACATCGAACCCGCGGAATACGCCAGTCCTTCCTCGGACCGGACCCGGTTCATGATGCGCGAAGTGAACCCGCCACCGCCGAGGATGTCGTTCATCACGGTCACCGGGAGGAAATCGGGATCCTCACGTCGAAGGCCCGGCAGCAACAGGCTGACGCGGCCCTGGTTGACGTCCTTGTTCACCACGTAAACGCCCGGCGCCGCGAGTTCGGTTTGGGCCGGGATTTCGGGAGCCGCCTCCGCGGGGAAGGGCCAATCCGCCAACAGCTTCTCAAGTCGCGCCACCATGTCCGCCCGTGCGAAATCGCCACTCACGGCGACCACCATGTTCCGGGGGTGAAACCATCGCCGATGAAACGTCGCCATGTCTTCGCGCGTAAGGCCCTCGATCGAGGCCCCGGTGGGGAGTCGGTTCAGCCAGAACCCGGGCCCGTAGGCCAGTCGGTCGCGTTCGCGGTCTTCGATGTCGGCGGCGTCATCGTTTCGCTGCTTCAGGCCTTGAAGCGTCTGCTCCTTGGCCAGCGCGACACGATCCTCCTGGAATCGCGGGGTGGTCAAAAGGTCGCGCAGGAGGGCCATCCCTTCATCGAGGTCCTTCGAGAGCAGGTTCAGGCGAACGCGCCCCTGGGCCTCTCCCACGCTGGCGCTCAATTGAGCCGCCAGAAAATCCACACGTTCATCCCATTCCTCGGCCGTCCTGCCGCCGGCGCCGCCGCTCGTCAGGAGGGAGCCGGTCAGTGCTGCCAGCCCGGCTTTTCCCTCGGGCTCGAGGTATTGGCCGGTGCGCAAATAGACCATGAGGGTCACCAGGGGCAATTCGCGATCCTCGACGACGTAGGCCACCGGACCGGCTTTGAGTTCGACGCGGTGCGCGGCAGGATCCGGCGGCTCGTAGGAGAGGGTCGGGAATCGGAGTTTCTCGGGCCGATCAGGGATCTCGGCAGACCATGAGGGCAGGACGGAAAGGAGGAGAGCCAGCCACAGGGCGTGGGGTGGGCGCCTCGGACCGATGAGTCCCTTGGGGCCCGTACGCCCCATCGCCCCCCGCTCGACCTGCCCAACCTGTTCCGGCGTCATTGCAATTCTCATGGTGCGTTCTATTTCGCGGTCAGTTCGGAGAGGCGAGCCTCCACTTTTTTCCGGACGATGCGCTGGAATTGCTGGCGCTTCGGATCGCCGCCGGAACCCTGCGCCTCCATCCGCGCGAGCATTTCCTTCAACCTCGCCGCGTCGGTTTCCTGACGAAGCATGCTCATGACCTGGCGGATCACCGGCATTTGGTCCGGAGCGAGGCCGACGAGATCCGGATCCTCCGGGGGCGCGCCACTGGATGGCTTGCGCGTGTAGGTGGCGACGGCGCGATTTTCGCGGGTGAAGTAGGTGCCGGCGACACGCCGTATATCGGCAGCCGTGACGGCCTGGAGCTTGGGTCCGGCGTTGTTGATCTCGCGCCATTCCCCGAAGCCTTCCTCGTACATCAGTTGCAGCAGGATCCGGAAGTTCGAGACCAGCTTCCGGTACTCCCCGGCGGCGAAGGCGTTCTTCACCTTCTGAAGTTCCGCCGCTGGAACCTCCTCAGTCTTCAGACGGTCCAGCTCCTCGTAGATGGCCGCCTCCACGTCGGCGGGCGTCTTTCCGTAGCGCGCCTCGCCGCCGACGTTGAACAAGCCAGCCCAGCGCCGGTGCTCGGATCGCGCGAACACCTCGGACGCGACTTCCCGGCCAAGGACCAATCCCTTGTAGAGACGTCCCGTCCGTTCCTCCAGGAGGCGGGCCAGCACGTCGAGCGCGTAGGAGTCGCGATGTCCGTTGGGCACCGTGTGGTAAAGGATGTCGACCTGGGGGTTGGTCTCCGCCTCGGCGTTCATCCGCTTCTCGGCCTTCTGCTGGGGCTCCGTCGTCAGAACGTCGGGAACGGGCTGGTCCCCGGCGGGAATCCGGCCGAAATAACGTTCGATCAATGGCAGGCTCTTCTCCACCTCAAGATCGCCCACGAGTATCAGCGTGATGTTCCGGGGCGCATAGAACGTGGCATAGAAATGGTCCGCGTCCGCTTTCGTGATCGCCGGAATGTCCGAGGCCCAGCCGATGACGGGCCAGTGATAGGGATGCGCTTCCCAGAACATGGATTGGAAGGTTTCGTCGAACTTGCCCAGGGGGGTCGCCTCGGTGCGCATGCGGCGTTCCTCAAAGACGACATCCCGTTCGGCATAGAACTCGCGGAACACGGGGCGGAGAAGTCGTTCGCTCTCCATCCAGCACCAGAGCTCGAGCTTGTTGGCGGGGACGGTGATGAAGTATCCCGTGAGATCGTAGGTGGTGAAGGCGTTCATGCCCGAGCCGCCCTGGGTCGTGTAGATCCGGTCGAACTCGTTTTTCACCAGCAGACCGCGCTGCTCGTCGATCAGTTTGCGGAATTGCGCCTGCAATTCCCGATAGCGCGGGGTCTGGTTTTCGATCTTCGTCGGGTCATCCACTTCTCCCCGACGCCACGCGGCGCGCACGAGTTTTTCCTCCGCCCGCATCTGTTCCCGGACGACCTCCTGTTCCTCGATGATCGCCAGGTCCCGGGTCGCGTGTTTGGTCCCGATCGTGGGCGTCCCCTTAAACAGCATGTGCTCGAACAGGTGCGCGATGCCCGTGATCCCGGGCCGCTCATTCGCGCTCCCCACCCGGACGACGAATCCTGCCGAGACGCTCGGCTCGTCGTGGCGCTCGACGAAGAGGACCTTGAATCCGTTCGGGAGGATCTTCTCAACCACCGGGACTTGTTGCGCCCATGCCCACCCCGTCGCCGCCCACCCCGCGGCGAGCACGACGAGGACCGATGGAATCCTGAATCCAGATTGCACGGGCCCGAACTTGGCGATTTCCGGACGCCGGTCAACGCAGCAGGCGTCCCTCACCGTTTCAGATACTCCGCGAGCCAGTCGAAGACCGTGGCATGCCAGAGTTCGCTGTTCTGCGGCTTGAGCACCCAGTGGCCTTCGTCGGGGAAGTAAAGAAACTTGGAGGGGACGCCCTTCCGCTGGAGAACCGTAAACAGATCGATGCCTTGCGACACGGGCACCCGGAAGTCGAGTTCGTTATGGATGACCAGGTTCGGCGTCTTGAATCGTGCTGCCAGTCGGTGGGGCGAGAACTTGTTGAAATCGGGGTTCTCCCAGGGAATGCCATGATCCCACTCGTCGAACCAAAGCTCCTCGGTGGTGCCGTACATCGTGTCGAAATTGTAGACCCCGCAATGGGTCACGAGGGTCTTGAACTTGTCCGTGTTGCCCTGGAACCAGTTCATCATGTACCCACCGTAGGAGCCGCCTGCCGCCGCCATGCGCGTGGTGTCGACATAGGGCTGCTTCTCCAGCCAGTCCAGGCATGCCATGAGGTCCACGTAAACCTTCCCGCCCCAGTCGCCGGAGATCTGATCGGTGAAGGCCTGTCCGAACCCGGTCGATCCCCTCGGATTCGGCATCGCCAGGACATAACCTTGAGCG
>JBBQIU010000127.1:0-7359 GCA_038325245.1 Verrucomicrobiota bacterium | reverse complement strand
CAGCACGGGCTGCACCGCGGCTCCCACCTCGCGAACATTGACCTTGCCGTCTTCCTCGAACACCACCCGCCCATTCGCAACCGCGCGCTTCAGGAGAAAATCCCAGTCCGTGCAGTGGTACTGAACCAACTCCTTATGCTTCGCCTTCGTCGGGTCGATCTTCCCCTTCTGGAGTCCGGCGTCCCCGAGGATCTTGGCGAACACTTCACTGTCCTTGGAATCCAGGAAGACCCGGCTGCGCCGGCCGTGCGTCATACGGATCGCCTCCGAGCGCAATTCGATTCGCAATCTCGATCCCGATTCGTCCACCTCCAATCCGTGCCGAACGACGACACCCTTGAAGATCAACGTCTCCGATGACGGAACGCTTTCCCAACGCAGTTTGATCTCCACACTCTTTCCCGGAACGAAGTTCCCCGAATCACTCAGCGGGAACTCCCGCTTCGCGATGTCGCCGTCGAGGTAGATCAGGGTCGCGTCGGACAACCGGTTCAATTCGCGCCGGACGTCGAGCGACAGGAGGCTCCACTCTGCCGAGACGGGTTTCCCTTCGCTGAGAATGGTGGCGGTGGCGACGCTCATGCGGTCAATGGCGGTCCGGAGAAGGAATTAAGGAATTCGGGTTGCGATAAAGTTTGCTCGCACACTCAGACACTCGCTGAGTCCTCTTGGCCCGGGGTTGGGAGAGGAGGGAAAACCAGCTCGAGCCCGGGCGCCAGGTTCCGGAAATCATCAAGGCCATTCGCCGCGGCCACATGAAGATAAGGCTCCGGCGATCCATAGATTTGCTTGGTCAGTGTCAGCAACGAGTCCCCCGCCTTCACCACCCGATGGTGGGTCAGATCTGGAGAACTCTTGTCCTCCTTCGCCATTCGCTTCCCAACTTCCTCGTCGGACACGAACGTGGCGTCAATCTGCGCGCGCAGGGACGATCCATCCCGATCAAAGCTCGAGTACGAGATCTTCGCCGTGCCAAGGCGGCAGTCGAATTTCAGATCCCCCCATTCCACCGTCAGATAGTGCGGCTCGTGGATCTTCCCGTCCCTTTGGTACGCAAGCTGCAAGAACTCCTTCACACGCTCCGCCACCGTCTTCCGCTTCAGCAGCGCCACAATCCCCATCTCGTCGACCCCCGTGCCGTCCAGCAGCAGGGCGATCGCGAGTTCCGAGGGTCCGCTCCGAAGATAGTCCAACTTCTTTCCGGAGCTGTTTTGCACCTGGCCCTTCGCGTACTTGATGACGTGCTGCTGGGTGAAAGTCGCCGGGTTGAACATGGCCTCGAAAATCCCTACCGCGTCCGTGGGCAAACGCTTGACCGAAGTGAAGGCCTTCACCTTGAGCTTCTCGAGCTTGAATGGATTCTTGAGTCCCATCGCAACTCACTCACCTCTCCCGGTTCCGCCGCAGGATCCGTAACACTTCACGCACGCATTCCTGCACGATCTGGTCCCGGTCGGACGTGTCGTTCTCGCCCAGGGACGGGACCTCGCCCTGGCCGTTGGGGCCTTCTTCCACCGCCACCGCGCGGATCACGAGTTCACGGATTTCGACAGGCATGACGGGGTTTCAAATGCGAAGGATCTGCATGCGGCTGTACGCCAGTTCGAGCGTGTCGATCACCAGGTCGCGTTTGTCCGCATCCAGGTCGGACGTCGCCCACTTCACCGGAAATGCCTTCACGAACAACCATGCCGCCAAGGGCGTCATGTTCTCCGCGAACAGCGTCACCAGCACGTTCGAGGGCAAGAACTTGAAAAGGCTCATCGCCGCGTTGAACTCCAGATTCACGAGCGACCCCACGACCATCCCGCGCGTCAACACCAGGTTCTTGTACCCCACCCGTTCCGGCAACTGTTGCGTGTAGAGATTCTGCCCGCCCTCTACCACGGTGGTCGTCTTCACTTCCGCGGAAATCCCCGACACCTTCTGGAATCGGATGTCCAGCGGGTTCGGGATCACGCCGCCGGCCAGAAACAGCACACCGAAGCGGAATCCCAGCACGAGGTCGTCGTAAAGGGTGGGTGCTCCCGTTTTACTCATGCGTTTCTCGTTTCCACTTCGTGTCGTAGGGGTTCATTCCGGGCGTATCAGCCGGTGGCTTGGCGCTGGTTCAATGGTGGATCACCGTGACTCCCGAGACCTGCAAATCCAACGTCTCGATCGCCACCTCGTTCCCGGATGCCTTGAGCGAGGGCCCCTGTAACTTGATGGCTACTGCGCGCCGTATATCCCACGTCACCACAGGATCCCCTTCGGCGTTGCAGAGGCTGATGGCCATCTTCCGCGGCTCGTTGTCGAGCAACCACTCGTACAGGGGATTCTCGCCGTGAACTACACCCCGCTTCAACGTCAAGGCCACAAACTTTTCGAAGAGATGCTTCGTGATCGTTTCTCCCTCCCGAAAGCTGAGCCCGTGCCGGTACGTCACCTTCTCGTATTCTACCGCGAGTCCGCTCACTTCGCTGAAACTCAATTCCGCGTCGCCAACCGTGACACGGTAGTTGTATGCGGTCAGAGGATAACGGGCTTCCGGATCCATGCTCGATCAAGCGACGCTTCAACTCACCACGCGCGGTAGTTGTATGCGGACAGCGGATAAAGGGCTTCCTGATCCTGAACAGTCTCATCCATCGGAGTTTGTCAGGCCAATTCGAGGCGGATCGCATCCGCCATCAATTCCATGCTCTCCACCGCCACGTCTTGCGAACTCGCCGAAAAGGTCGGGGCGTCCAGCTTCGTCGGAAATGCATTGATGATCTTCCAACTCAACACGGCGTTGCCCTCCTCGTCACAGAGACGGACGTAGATGTCTTTCTTCTCCACGCGGTTCGTCTGGATCGACTGAATCCACTCGTAAAAGGTCTTCAGGCTGATGTCCGGAACAATCCCCTTCTTGAGGGTGACGCGGGCCGGCTTCTCCTGCGCCGGCATATGCATCTTCCGCGGTCCGGGAGGCCCCCCCGCCGACGGGCTCTCCACATACGTGAAGGTCTCGCGCTGGATGCTGAGTCCCGACACTTCCGAAAAACCAATGGTCTCGGTGCCGATCTCGACCTTGTAATTGTAGACCGGCAACGGGTAGCTGGTCTTGATTTCGTCCTTGGTGACTGGCATGGCATTTTCCTCGCTTTGACTTGTCTAGGTTCAGTGGGAATGGATGTCCTGTCCTCGGGATCGGCTTCGCCCCCGATCTCAGGCTTCCTGCATCTTGTGGGTGAATCGAAGGACAATGAATTCCGCGGGCCGAACCGCGGCGACGCCAATCTCCACGATCATCCGGCCTTCCAGGATGTCCTGGGCGGTCATGGTCGTCCCCAGACCCACGTTGACGTAATACGCCGATTCGGGTTTTGAACCGGCCAGCGCCCCGCGCTCCCAGAGGCTGTAAAGGAAACTCTCGATCATCGCCTTCACTTTCAGCCACGTGCCCGCAACGTTCGGCTCGAACACGGCGAACGTCGTCGCCTTCTTGGTCGACTCCTCGATCATGATGAAGAGCCGCCGGACCGGCACGTATCGCCATTCGTTGTCGTTCCCCGCCAGCGTTCTTGCCCCCCAAACCAGCACGCCGCGCCCCACGAACGCACGAATGGCGTTGATCGATTTGCCGCTTGTGGGATCCACATTCAGTCGGCCCTGCTCCTCGTCGGTCAACGTCTCCGTCAACCGTATCACCGACGCCACCGCCACATTTGCCGGGGCCTTCCAGACCCCGCGGTCCCGATCCACACGCGCATAAATTCCCGCGATCGCCCCGCTCGCCGGAAGGGTCAGTCGTTGCCGCCCCAGCGCCGCCTTGATCACGTTGTATACCCCCGTCCGCGCCTCCGCCAACGCATCGAGCTTCAATACCCCTCCCCCGGCCGGCGCCGGCGCCGGCTTCTTCGCAAGGGCGGTCGCCGCCGCCGCAGTCACATCCACCGCTGCGGTCTTCACCACAACGAATCCCCCCTTGTCCACAAGCTCCGTCCACTTCGCCAGGACCTCCGTCGCCGTCTTCTTCGCAGGATCATCCAGCGCCAGTGAGAGGACAGGGCCCGGCTCCTTGATCGTGATCGCCAGTGCCGGCTGGCCGACGAGTATCTCCACTTTCGGCGTGTCCCCGGGCGCTCCCGTGTACGTCACCTTCAGGCCTCCCACAGTCCCATCAAAGGTCGCCTCGACCGGCCCCGCGGGCGGCGGGGTGGGATTGGGAACGCCCGTCACCACCACCTGCCCCTCCCGATACGACGGCGCCAGCGCTGTCCCCAGGTACGGCGTGTAGACCGCTCCGTAACTCAGGTAATCCGAGGACACCGCGGACCTGAAATCATCCGACTTCTGCCCCGCCTTCAAATCCAAAATAGCAAATCGATCGCGCATGGAACCGCAGTGGTCCAGCGCCGCCCCGCACGCCACTCCGTAATCGGCCGCACTCAACCGCGTCGCGTCGGGCATGACGATCAGGGTGGGTTCGTCCTCACGCTGGAGCGCCTGAAGCCCTTTCTTGAAGTCATCCAGCGCCCGAGCCGTCCCATGTCCGCCAATGGAGACGATGTAACAGGGCCCACCCCCGTTGTCGAAGTACAGCCTCAGACTGTAGTAAAGAAGCGCCGGATCCACCGCCACCCCCGCCGTCACGCTTCCATCCGGCGCCACCGTCGCACCCGTCACAACGTCCGGTGCACCGCCGAAGACTTGCTCGTACTCCATCAGGGTCGTGATCCGTGTCGGCTTCAGTGGCGGCCCTCCCGCCGTGTGCCCCAGAAAGGCGGGCACGGCCGTCGATACTTCCGCCACCGAGGGTGGGAAAGTGGATATCTCCTCAACGTAAACGCCGGGTGTGGTGTAGGTCGCTGGCATGCTGGGTCTCGTGTTGGTTTGCTACGGTTTGGCGATTCGTGTCAGTACATGAAAAAGTCCGGGCTGATCCCCCACAAGGCACAGATTCTGAACGGGCGGTGACGGAAGCGGCTCCATCCACTCTCCGTCCCCCCGCTTCAATCTCAGCCCCGTCCGGGGTCCCTCCCGGCACGGCAGGGGTTGGTCGGATACAAAACAGCTCACGCGAAATCCCCCCGATTCCGGAAATCTTCTCAACAGGGCGCGCGTCATCGGATCAGCGGGATCCGGCGCGGTGCGGCCGAAAACCTCGGGTCCCGGAGACTGCACCACGAAGGTGTCCTGCGCCGCTGGCAGATCGGTCACAAAGAAATACTTCCAGCGCAACGTGCGGGCCTCGAACAAGATCTCATACGCCGGCTCTCCCTCGATTCCCGCCCCCGCGGGCGCCGGCATCGGCGCCTCGATCTCCGCGAAGACTCCCGGCTCCATCTTCGGCAAAACCGGGTAGGTCACACGAACCGCCCTTCCGCCGGGGGCCGCCGCCGCGGCCGTCACCTGGATCGAACCCCGCGGCGCGTCCCATGCCAACACGGCCCCCGCCCCAAGACCCTCCACCACGAAGGCCGCAGCGTTCGTTCCTGCCTTCGGCCTGCCCCCCAGAGCGAAGCGCGCCTCGCGAAGGCCCGCTGGCATAACAAGAGACTCGGACGCCTGCGCGACGCGCCTCTCCGCCACCAGCACCGCCGGCTGCCCCGCCGTGGGTGGATTCGCCCCCGCGGCCAGCCGATACAAAGGCGGCCCATCCGTGAAAACAGCCGGGAGATCCGTGTAGAGCGAAAACTCAGGTGCGCGCAGTCGCAGGATGAAGTTCAACATGCTCCCCTCGGGCAGGGCCCGCTCCGGCGCGCCGCCAGCCCCCACCGTCGCGGCAATTCGCAGTCCGTCGGGAAGCGATCGCCAGAGCCACCCATGCCCCCGAAGGAGCCGCGCCGTCGCCGCGCTGGGCCTGACTTCCAAGTCTGTGCAGCTCCCGTCGAGATAAAACGAATGCCGGATACGCATGAGCAGAAGGCTGCGGAATCTCATGCGTGAATCCTTAGTTCAGGTTCGTCAACCTGGCCGACCGCTTGCGGAATTTGATCCCGGAAGACCACCATCCTTACCCGGTACAGTACCGAAGGCCTCGGACTCGTCCGAAGGGATCCCCAAATTTCGTTCTGCTCGGCAAAGGAAAGGGTCAGCAACTCCACCGTTAATTGCTCGATCCGCTCACTCAAGGTCGGCGAACTCGCCCGCGTGAAGATCCGATGCGATTGGAAAAACTGGATCACCTGGGAAAGGTGCTTCAAGGAGTCCCCGTACTGCTTGAAATGGCAGACGAAAATCACGTTCATACCCAGCCGTATCTCCGGCGAAGCCCGCATGGTCGTTCCATCCCTCGCCGTCCGCAGAAACCGATCCGCCGGCCGAAGGGTCGTCTCCTCTTCGACATTCACCAGCATCGCCGTCACCGCCCCCATCTTGAATTCCACCATCTCCCGAAGCTTCTCGCCGTCTGGAAAAACCACCTTCTCCTCGGTCAATCCACCCCCCGCCGGGTCTGCTCCCGATTCAAGCGCAGCGTTCAAACGGTCCCGCAGAAAGATGATGGCTTCGTCGATCATCGGCACAACGACGGGGCCAAATGGGGCGCGGGGTTTCGCATGGTCTCCTGCCAGGAATGCGCTCTGTGACATACGGTCAACGCTTGGGCTGATCAAGGAAATTTAGGGTTTGATGCCGAGAACAGCCGAACCGGCGCTCTCGTCCCTCGATCCACCACACCCTTCATATCGTCAAGGCCTGCCGCCCGACCTTCCGCGAAGGACCTCCTTGTGCTACGCTTCGACGGCCATGCTGAACTTGAATCCACGGCACAACGCCCGACCCTGCCGGGACAATCAATTGCACGGCTTCTCCCTTGTCGAATTGCTGGTTGTCATCGCCATCGTCGCCCTGCTCGCCTCCATCCTCCTCCCCGCCCTTTCCCAGGCCAAGGAATCCGCCCGCCGCATTCAATGCATCAGCAACATCCGCCAACTCTCCGTCACGTGGGAACTCTACGCCGGCGATCAAGGCGACCGCGCCGCGCCCAACGGCTACGGAACCCCCGATAAGCTCGGTGGCCAGCGCCTGTGGGTCGTCGGCGACACCCACCAGAATCGCCCCGCCTTCACCAACGAAAGTTACCTCCTCGATCCACGCTACGCCGCCTTCGCCCCCTACCTTCCCACATCCGCGATCTACAAATGCCCCTCCGACCGCAGCACGATTGAGATTGAGGGCCAGCGGTTCCCCAAGACGCGTTCCTACGCGCTCAACGGGTACCTCGGCTGGCAAAGTCCGTCCTTCCAGGGGTCCTACCTGTCCTCAGCCCACCAACTCTACCAGAAGACCACTGACCTCGGTTCCTCATCGCCTTCCACCCTTCTCCAATTCGTCGACACCTCGCCCGGCAACGTCTGCCACTCCGCCTTCATCGTCACCTACGACCCG
>JBBQIU010000126.1:0-7376 GCA_038325245.1 Verrucomicrobiota bacterium | reverse complement strand
CGGATGTTTTCACTGAAGCCGGGTATGCCGGGTCGGAGGCAGCAGATGCCGCGGATGATCAGATCGATCGAGACCCCCTTGCTGGACGCGGCGTAAAGGGCGTCGATGGTCGCGGGGTCGACCAGTGAATTCATCTTGGCGATGATCCGGGCCGGCAGGCCGCGCTCGGCGTTCGCTTCCTCGGTGCGGATGAGTTCGATCATGCGGTCGTGGAGTTGAAACGGCGCGACCACAAACCGGCGCATCGGTTGGAACTGGCAGATGCCGGTCAGCAGGTTGAAGAGCTGGGTGGCGTCCTCGCCGAAATCGGGGCGGCATGTCAGAAGTCCCAGGTCGGTGTAGATCTTTGCGGTGGTGGCATTGTAATTGCCGGTGGCCGCATGGACGTAGCGGCGGATGCGGCTGGCCTCGGCTCGGACGACGAGGGCGACCTTGGAATGAATCTTGTATCCCAGCAGTCCATAGACGACATGGACGCCGGCCTGCTCCAGGCGACGGGCCCACTTGATGTTGTTGTGTTCGTCGAAGCGCGCCTTGAGTTCGACGATGGCTGTCACCTGTTTTCCGCTGCGCGCCGCCTCGCTCAGGGCATTGATGATCCGCGAATCGCCGCCGGTGCGGTAGAGCGTCTGCTTGATGGCGAGCACGTCGCGGTCGGCGGCGGCGGATTCAAGGAACTCGATGACCGTCTCGAAGCTCTGGTAGGGGTGGTGGAGGAGAATATCGCGTTCCCGGATGGCGGCGAAGATGTCGGGTTTGTCCTGGAGGGACACGACGACAGGCGCGACGTGGGGTGGGTCGCGGAGTTCGGGTTTTTGTGGGCCTTCGGTGATGCCGATGATGCGTCCGGTGTGGAGCGGGCCGTCGATCCGATACAGGTCTTCGGTGGTGAGGGAGAGGTGTTCAAGGAGGCTTTGGCAGACGTCGTCCGGGGTGTCGTCGCTGACCTCGAGTCGAACCGCCTGGCCCTTGAGACGGTTGTGGAGCTCCTTTTCAACGGCTTGGAGCAGGGATTCGGCCTCCTCGGTCTCGAAGTACAGTTCGCCGTTGCGTGTGACACGGATGTTCCAGTGGCCGATTAGTTCCATGCCGGTGAAGAGCCGGTCAAGGAAGTGCCCGATGATGCGTCCGAGGAAGAGGTATTCCTGGCGTCCGTCGGAGCGGGGGAGTCGGACGAGCCGGGGCAGATGGTCGGGGACCTGGCTGACACTGAGTTTCTGTTCTGGGGGGGATTCGCGGGGGTCGACCAGCTTCACGACGACGTTCAGGGAACGGTTGCGAAGGATCGGGAAGGGATGGGATTGGTCGATCGCGAGCGGGGTGAGGACGGGATGGACCCGTTCGTGGTACAACGACTCGAGCCAGGCCCTGTCGCTTGCGTCGAGTTCCTCCACCCGAAGAAACCGGATGCCGTGCCTGCCGAGTTCGGGCACAAGATGTTCGCGCCAGCAGGCGTAGATTTCATCGACCTGCCGGCGGATTCGGGTCCGAACGATCGCCAACGCATCGTGGGGGGTGAGGCCGTCGGCGGTGGTCTCGGTGGATCCGCCCGCGTCCTGCTGGCGCAGGCCGGCGACGCGGACCTCGAAGAATTCGTCCAGGTTGCTATTGGCGATGCAGAAGAATTTGACACGTTCCAGGAGGGGGTTGGAGGGATCCATGGCCTCCTCCAGGACACGCTGATTGAACGCCAGCCAACTGAGTTCGCGGTTGAGGAATCGGGAGCTGGCGCCTTCGGACTCGTGGGAACTGGGTCTCATCCAGGGTGGGCGTCAAGATAGCGAGGGTCGGCCGTCGAGCGAGACTTTCCTCGTCGCGGGGCCCCTTCCAATTTTCAGACAGGCTCTCAGCGCCTCGGACGCAGGGAAAAGAGGTGGAGCAGCACGAGCACGGCGAAGGCGATGCCGGAGTAGCGGTGGGTGAGGTAGAGCAGGTGCTGGCCTTCGGTGCCCAGCAAAGGGGTCATGGGCAGCACGCCGGAGAGGATGACAACCAAGCCGGCGAGCAGCATGAGCCAAAAGAAGAACCAGGAGATGGAACCGTACCGGGCTTCGCGGGAAGGCCAGGTCAGGGCGACCAGGGTCAAACCCAGGGCGAATGCCGGCGAGGCTCCCACATGGGCCATCAGAATCCAGTGGGACATAGGCACCTGGCCGAGCAAAAATGTCCCGATGCCGGTGGCGGCGACGGGCAGGAAGCCGAGCAGCATCAGGAGATAGCCGAGGCGGGCCCAGGCGCCGAGCGCCGGGATTGCCCGGGACTCAGGGAGGGAAGTCGTGGTGGTCATGAAAGTGGCTCCTGCTTGATGCCCCGGCCCGGGGTCGAACGGGTCCCCGATAGGAAAACCAATCCCCGGCCGAGGAGTACACCGAGGATGAGAACGGCGCAGCCAAAGGTGATGACCTTGAGCATCGGGCGGAACTTGAACGTGAAGGCGAAGGTCGACACCACAGTCCGGTCGTCGCCCCGGAGTTCCAAATGATCCTTCGTCACACCGGATTTGGGATCGACAGGACCCCGCGCTGCCACGGTCCCGAAGTAGATGGGGGAATCGTCCGCATGGCAGTCTGCACACCCTTTGACGCCACCGACCGACTGGCTGGCGGGCCGGACATCGTGGCCGAGCGCCCAGGCGTAGGGCCTGGCGGCTGCGTGCTCTTCGGATTGAAGTTCGCCGCCGCTGACACGGTAGAGTTTGCCGGCGGCGAGGAATACCGGCTCCCCATTGGTGCGACCCGGGGCAAGGGCCCCGAGAACGTCCCGGATCTGGGCGTCGGTCAGGGGCCGGGTGTTGTACGGATCGCGTTCGACATCGGCGTTGGCCTGGGTGGGAAGCTTGTCGCCCGCCGCCTTGGCGACGACATCGGGAAGGAGCGGGGTGACGACGGTGTTCGAGAGGACTCCCCAGTAACTGGGCCAAACCATCTTGTGTGGGGCGATCTTGCCGTTGCCGTCGCGCAGGAATACCGACTGCACGATGGCGGGAGCGGTGTTCTCGCCCCGGATCGGGGCCGGCAATCCCAGCTTGTGGGCGAGTGAGGTGTGGACGATTTCGGTCGCGTTGCCCGGCACGGGTCCGGAATGGCAGGCCGTGCAGGTGAGTATCTCGAAATGGATCGGAGGTAACCCGGCGTGGTGGGGTAGAGGGGCACCAAGCCGGCCGGCGGACTGACCGTCGGTGGAGCCGTAGTGGCAACCCGCGCACGACAAGGTCTCAACCTTGCCGAGATCTTCCATCAGGCGGGATTCCGCGAATCTCAGGGCGTCCGTCTCGGTGAGCGCGGGATCGTCGCGCAACAGAAGTTTCGCCCGGAGCGTGATGGCCTCGGCGCGAATGGGACGATCCTTCGTCTCGCCCTCATATCCCCGGACGATCTGGTGATCGATGCCGTTGCGGTGGCAATCGACGCACGACATTCCGGCGCGGATGTGGACGTCGCCGTCGGCGTGCCATCGAGAATCCCCGAGGTGCGACTCGCTCGTATGGCAGTAGTAGCAGGACTCGGAAGCGGCCTTACTGGTCACGTCGAAGGTGACGTGGTTGCCGGAATCGAACCGGTGCCGTTCGTACTTGATCGGGGGGAGGTTGGTGGCGGCGGGGCGGGGGGGGCGCCAGGCGTCGGCGAAGGCCTTGGCCGTGCGGCTCGCGCCGTAGACGCCCAGTTCCGACGCAATGGTGGGGGCCCACTTGAAGTTTTCGGAGAGAACCGCCTTGTAACGGGCCTCGTGGTCGTAGTCGCCGTGTCGGTTGTGGCAGATGAGGCAATCGATCTCGAGGGCGCCGGTGATCTGCATGCGGCGCATCCGGACATCGTTGGTGCCCATCCGCTCTTTCGGGGGTTCACCCACGCCTCCGCCGGGATAATGCCGCGCGAACGCGACCAGGAAGTCGTAGTCCGACATGCCCACATCGGGTGGGCGGAAGGTTCCCTCCCAGCCGCGATAGGAAAGCGGGAGCTGGGTACGCGTGGCGGGGTCGGTCAGGATCCACGGTTCACCGGGGCGTCCGGCGGGAACGCCCTCGTTGGCGGCATTGAAATGCCAGCCCTGGGAAATGCTCGGGTAATCATGGCACTTTCCGCAGGTTCTCGCGGTGGAGTAGGGACTGCCACGGGGTTCCTGGGGTTTGCCCTGTTCGTCGAACGCCGCCGGCGGCGTGATCATGTCGCCGTTGTGATCCCGCAGGGGTATGACATGCCGGTACGGCATCCGGCTCTCGGTACCCAGGTTTTCCGCCGCCGGAGCCTGCGGACCCCAAACGAGGACCAGCCCGAGTAGCAACGGGAATAGGGTTTGTAAGCTTCCCTCGACAAGGCGTGCGCAGAGGGTGGGTGCGGGGAGGAAGGGGCCGACTGACATGCGAGAGGGACTCATAGGAGAAACCTTTGTGTCCGAGCCGCGAGTCTATCGATGCAGGGGATCGGTTCAAGGTGGAAACCTGGAGAGGGTGGCCTGATGGCCTGATTGTCGCTGCAGGCTGGAGTTTGAAAACCAGCCGGGCACACTTCGCCCGCCATGTTTCCCTCACGTCTTCAGTTTTGGGCTCTCCTGGGTGCCGTCCTTTTCCTGGGACGGGTCTCGGGGACCCCCGCGGATTGGCCGGTGGCATTGGGGGATGCGGGGCAAAGCCACTATTCCCGCCTGACGCAGATTCACACCGGCAACGTGGGTCGGTTGGAGGTCGCATGGGTTTACCGAAGCGGCGACGCCAGCCCTCAGAACCGTTCCCAGATCCAGTGCAATCCGGTCATCGTCAGGGGGATTCTCTATGCGACCACGCCTACCCTGAAACTGGTGGCCCTGGAGGCCGGGACGGGTCGGGAACTCTGGCAGTTCGACCCGTTCGCGGGAACGTCCGGCCAGAATGCCCTCGGCGTGAATCGAGGCGTCGTGGTCTGGAGGAGTGGCGGGGAAAGTCGAGTCCTGTACACCGCGGGTCAGTTTCTTCATGCCGTCGATGCGGCTTCCGGCAAGGCTGTCCCCTCTTTCGGGACGAATGGGCGGGTGGACATCCGAGAGGGATTGGATCGTCCGGCGAAGGACCAATTCGTCCTCGGCAACACGCCCGGGGCCTTGTTCAAGGACCTCTTGATTCTCCCGACCCGGGTCTCTGAGGGACCGGGTCCCGCATCGCCGGGACACATTCGCGCCTACGACGTTCGCACGGGCCGGATTGCTTGGACGTTCCGGACCATTCCCCATCCGGGCGAATTCGGGTACGAGACCTGGCCACCGGACGCCTGGCAGACAGCCGGCGGGGCGAACTGCTGGGCGGGCATGGCGGTGGACGAGGCGCGCGGGATCGTCTTCATCCCGACAGGTTCGGCGGCGTTTGATTTCTGGGGCGGGGATCGGATTGGGGAGAACCTGTTCGCGAACTGCCTGTTGGCGTTGGATGCGTCGACCGGGAACCGGCTCTGGCATTTTCAAGCGGTTCACCACGATCTTTGGGACCGGGATTTCCCGGCGCCACCGACGCTGGTGACGGTGACGCACGACGGGAAGCCCGTGGATGCGGTGGCCCAGACGACCAAGTCGGGGCACGTCTATGTTTTCGAACGAGAGACGGGCAAGTCGCTGTTCCCGATCGAGGAGAGGCCGGTGCCGCGGTCGGACCTGGTGGGGGAATCGGCATGGCCAACGCAGCCGGTGCCGCTGAAGCCGCCGCCATTTGCTCGCCAGTTCTTCAGTGAGGATACGGTCACGGATCGAACGCCGGAGGCGCGGGCGGCGGTGTTCGCCCGGTGGCGACAGATTCTGCCGCATCAGCCGTGGCTGCCTCCGAGCACCAATGGGACGATTGTGTTCCCCGGATTCGACGGCGCCGCCGAATGGGGCGGGGCAGGATTCGATCCGGCGACGGGTTTGCTCTACGTCAACGCGAACGAAATGCCGTGGATTCTGCAGATGGTTCCAACGGCGGCCGCGGGCGGCGAAGGCAACCTCGGGACGCCTGAGCAGTTCTACAGTGCGGTGTGCGCCGCGTGTCACGGCATGGATCGCAAAGGGGAGATTGGGCGGAATATTCCGACGCTGCTGAACGTCGGGGAAAAACTGAAGGAGGAGGAAATCGTGCAATTGCTGGGAACGGGACGGGGCAACATGCCGTCGTTCAGCTTCCTTGCGGAGCCGGAGCGGCGGGGTTTGTCCAGGCTCCTGCTCGGGATCACGAACACGGCGCCCGACGCGGCCGCTTTGCCCGGGGCGGAACGGCATCCTGAGCCGCCGACTTCCGGGGCGTTGATCCGGGCTCCGTATGGTCACACGGGCTACAACCGTTGGACGGATCCGGACGGTTACCCGGCGGTGAAGCCGCCTTGGGGCACCCTGTCGGCGATCGACCTCAACCGGGGCGAGATTGCGTGGCAGGTGCCACTGGGGGAGATTCCGGAATGGACCGCGAAGGGGGCGCCTCCGACCGGCACCGAGAATTATGGCGGCCCGGTGGTGACGGCGGGTGGCGTGGTGTTCATCGCGGCCACGAAGGATGAGAAGATCCGCGCGTTCGAAGCGCGCACCGGCAAGGTTCTTTGGAGTGCCCCATTGCCCGCGGGCGGCTACGCCACCCCTTCGACGTATTCGGTGGACGGACGCCAGTACGTGGTGATCGCCTGCGGGGGTGGAAAACTGGGGACCAAGAGCGGGGACGCCTACGTGGCGTTCGCGTTGCCTTCGAAGTGAGAAGACGGCTACCCATGAACCGAAGCCGGCCTGGAGGGTTCCGCTCCGTCGGAACCTGTCAAACTCTAGCCCCAACCCAATCCTCGGCGCCGACGGAGCGGCGCCCTCCATCGCACGGTTCATGGCCCCAATACGTGTCCAATTCTTGGAAAACGCCGCTACCCCTGAACGGGCGAACCTCGAATCGGTGGTGCGGGTTCGTGATCCCCATGCGCGATTCGCGAACTTTCAAGAGGGTCGGCTTCCCGCCTCGGGCCGCCTTCACCCTGATCGAGCTGCTGGTCGTCATCGCGATCATCGCAATCCTGGCCTCGATGCTCCTTCCCGCGCTGGGCCGCGCCAAGGCGCAGGCGCAGGCGACCTCATGCCGATCGAACCTCCGCCAGATCGGCCTCGCATGGGAGATCTACCTCGGGGACCACGAGGACCGTTTCCCCGATCGGCGCGACCTGAAGGTCTCTCTCCCCGGTGGGTACAAGCCATGGTCGATGTGGCCCCCGAGCGATCCGCGGGCGGGTTGGGCACCCTGGGTCCTGACCAATGAGCTGCCGGCTTCGCCCGTTTGGCAGTGCCCCAGCCTGGCGGGGCGCAAAATCCTCGATGTCGAGGCGACTCGGCAGCTTTCACGGACAAACGAGCCGCCCGTGCGTTACTGGATGTGGCGCTTTGACCGGATCGACGAGCCCGTGGCGCTC
>JBBQIU010000125.1:0-7399 GCA_038325245.1 Verrucomicrobiota bacterium | reverse complement strand
GGATCGAGGGTGGCGGGGTCGGCTTCGATGGGTTCGAGGAAGAGAGAAAGATCCAGCTTTGCGAGGAATTCGCGGGCCTGCAGGAGATCCTCGCCACCGCCGAGGTCGAGGGTGAAGGCCTTGAGGCGGCTTGGGCTCATGGCGAGGCGCCGCATGCAATGGTAGACGAGCACAAAGACGGCCCCGCTATCGATGCCGCCGCTGAAGCAGACGCCGATGGGTTCGTGTTCGGGGACGGTGGGAAGCCACTTGATGATCTCCCCTGCCAGGGTGGAAACGTAGGCCGCTCCGATCTCGTCGAGGTTCGGGTGAAGCACGTTCCGGGGCGGGTCGAAGAATCGCGTGTAGGCGGGGTCCGGATCGGGACAACCGATCAGTTGGATATCGAGGATGAAATGGGCAGGGACCATCCGGGTGTAGCTGGGATGGAACTGTTCGTGGAGCCCTTCGGATTTCAACCATGCGTAAATGGAGTCAATGCGGTCGGCGACGATCAGGGCGGGGCCTTCCTGGCGCTTGGCCAGAAAGTAGCGCATGGGTCGGTCGAGGGACCGGGCCATGCGCACGGACTTGCCCTGGCGAGCGATCACGGCGAAGGAGCCTTCGATCTCGCGGACGCTCTCCGGAGTGCCCGCAAGGACGCGAAGACGGGCTTCGTCCAAGGACATGCTGTGGAGACGGTTGAGGCCGGGATCGAGCAGGTCAACGACGCGTTCGAGGTACTGCGGATTCATGGGGCGGTGTGTGGCGTGGGGTGAACGTGAGTCAGGGCGATGGAGAAGGAGAAGGAGAGGGTTTCCGGGGCGCCTGGAAGGTTTCGGAGGCATTGACCTCTTCGCGCCAGGTTTGCTCACGTTGCGCGCGTTTCCAGACCCAGACGACGCCCAGGGCGACCATCACGAAAAAGAGGGCCACCGCCACGGCGAGGGCGCGGCCGAGGGCCGGGATGCGGGGGGTGAGGCTCGACTCGGACCGGTCAGGCACGCCCCCAATGTGCCGGGGGAGCCAGTAAAACGCGAATCTGGCTTTTGGTTTTATCGGGGGCGGCCTTCGCCTAACGTCGACGGCCATGTTGGATGAGCCGTTGTTGGAGGTGGACCTGCCCGGGATTCCCAAACTGAAGAGCGGGAAGGTTCGGGAAGTTTTCGATCTTGGGAACGCGTTGCTGATCGTCGCGACGGATCGGATCTCCGCCTTCGACTGCGTGATGCCAAACGGCATCCCGCGAAAGGGCGAAGTGCTGACCCAGATCTCGCATTTCTGGTTCGACCGGATGGCCTCCCTGGTGCCGAACCACCGGCTCGCCGGTGCGTCGGCGCCGCTCCCGGAACGATTGGGCGCGGACGCGGCGCGACTGGCGCGGCGCAGCATGCTGGTGAAGAAGGCGCGGCCGTTGCCCATCGAGTGCGTTGTGCGGGGCTACCTCGCGGGTTCCGGTTGGAACGAATACCGGAAGACGGGAACGGTGTGCGGGATTCGATTGCCGGCAGGGCTGCAGGAATCCTCGGAACTGCCCGAGCCGATCTTCACACCGGCAACGAAGGCCGAGACCGGCCATGACGAGAACATATCCTTCGAGCGGGCGGAGGAACTGGTGGGGCAGGAGGTCGCCGAGAAAGTTCGGGACCTGAGCCTGCGGATTTATGGAGCGGCCCGGGAGCATGCTCGAGGGAAGGGGATCCTGATCGCGGACACGAAATTCGAGTTCGGCTTCCACGGGGCGGAACTGCTCTTGATCGACGAGGTGTTGACGCCCGATTCGTCGCGCTTCTGGCCGGTGGACCGCTATGAGCCTGGGCGGGGCCAGCCGAGTTTCGACAAACAGTTCGTGCGCGACTATCTGCTAAGCCTGGACTGGGACAAGACGCCGCCGGCGCCGGCGTTGCCGCCTGCGATCGTGGAACAGACGCAGGCGAAGTATTTCGAGGCCTATGAACGGTTGACCGGCATGCGGCTTTGAACCGTCCGACGCGGAAAGGCGACGCAAATGGAGGAACTCATCGACGATTTTCTGGTCTTTCTCCGGCATGAACGAGGGCAGTCTGAGGAGACGCAGAAGACCTACGCCTCGTTGTTGAGACGGTTTTCGGGATGGGCGAAGGGGCGGGGGTTTGGGGGTTGGGAAGACGTCGGATTCGCCGATCTTCTGGCCTTTCTTCAGGCGGAAAGGGACAGACCTCCGGCGCATGAACCCGAAGGGTCGAAGCGGCGGATGAGTTCCGAGAGCCTGTACCTCCAGATTGCAGCCCTCCGGGCATTCTACAAATTTGCGGTGGCGGAGGGGCATTTGCGGGAGAACGCGGCGGAGAATCTTTCGCTGCCGCACCGATGGCAGCGATTGCCTAAGGCGTTGTCAGGGCAAGAGATCGAGAAATTGCTGGCGCCGTTGGCGGAGCCCGATGCCTCGGATCGGCGCGATTTGGCGGTGCTGGAACTGGCCTACGCTTCGGGCCTACGTCTGAGCGAATTGTGTCATGTCAGGCTGGAGCAACTTCACTTGGAATCGGGATTCTTAACGGTGATTGGGAAGGGCAATAAGGAACGGATCGTTCCGGTCGGGGAGCGCGCGATTCGGGCGATCCGGGACTATCTGGAACACGGGCGGCCGGGGTTGGTGCGGATGGGATCGCCGGGTGCGGTTTTTCTGACGAGAAAAGGGGGTGCTTTCTCTCGGACAGCCATGTGGGCGCGGGTGGTGCGGCGGGCGCGATTGGCGGGCATGGAGGTGCGCGTGACACCGCACATGTTGAGGCACAGCTTCGCGACGCACCTCCTGGAGCACGGGGCGGACCTTCGGGTGATCCAGGAACTGCTGGGTCATGCCAGCATCAGCACGACGCAGGTGTACACGCATGTGGCCGGGGGGCGGTTGAAGGAGGTCCACCGGCGGTTTCATCCGCGGGGGTAAAAAAGGTTCACGGCCCCAGCGACGTTGACCTCGGGTTGGGGGATGACGGAAAGTGCGACCGCTGGCCCGCAACCGGGCTCGCGCCTATGCCGAAGCCTCTTCGTCTTTCCTACCTTGTGGCCGGGGGACTTGTCGCCCTGACCGGGCGTGTCACCGCGGCGGATCCCATCGACTTCAACCAAAAGATCAAGCCGTTGCTCGAAGCCAACTGCGTGAGTTGTCACGGCGCGGAAAAGCCCAAGGGGGATTTCAGCATCCATACGTTGGCCGGCGCCCTGAAGGGTGGCGAAGATGGAGCGGGGATCGTGGCCGGGGATCCGGGGAAGAGCCATGTCTACACCAGCATTGTTCTGCCGGCGGACCACGACGACCTCATGCCCCCGTCGAACAAGGGAGGGCCTCTGCCGAAGGAACTCACGGACGTCGTCAAGCAGTGGATCACGGAGGGTGCGAAGTGGCCTGACGGAGTGACGCTCGAGACGGTTCAGCGGATGGATTTCGTAAAAGACGTCCAGCCCGTGCTCGAGTACAACTGCGTGGCCTGTCATCGGGAAGGGGAGGACAAGGGCAAGCTCCGGCTGGATAACAAGGCGATGGCGTTCACGTCTGGCGAGGACGGGCCGAGTTTCGTGCCGTTCCATCCGGAGAAGAGTTCCTCCTACACGACCACAGTGCTCGCGACGGACCACGATGACGTGATGCCGCCCGCGAAGAATGGCGGGCCGATGGCGAAGGAGAAGACCGAGGTGTTGCGTCAGTGGATCGCGCAGGGAGCCCCCTGGCCGGACGGCGTGGTATTGACGCCGAGGAAGGTTGAAGAGGCCGCGGGCGCAGACAATCTTGCGGCGGTCACGGCCATCCACGAGACCATCGTCAAGACGACCAGGGAGGCGGCGGCGGCGGACATGAAGCCGTATCAGGAGACGATTTCCGGGACGGGCGTAAAATTCGAAATGGTTCCGATTCCGGGTGGGGAGTACACGATGGGCAGCCCCGACGCCGAAGAAGGGCGGAAGCCAGACGAAGGTCCAGCCGTTCAAGTGAAAATCTCCCCGTTTTGGATGGGCAAGATGGAAGTGACCTGGGCCGAGTACGAACTTTTCATGCGGCCCGAGATCGAACTCGATCTCCGGAACAAGAACCCGACCGATGAGTATCAGAACAAGCTCTCAGACGCGATTAGCCGTCCGACGAAGCCCTATGTTGAAATGAGCTTCGGTATGGGCAAGGACGGGTTCCCGGCGATCTCGATGACGCAGCACGCGGCCAACAAGTATTGCCAGTGGTTGAGCGCGCGGACAGGGCACTTCTACCGACTGCCCACCGAGGCGGAATGGGAGTACGCGTGCCGGGCCGGGACGACGACGGCGTATTCGTTCGGGGACGATCCGGGAGAGATCGATGAGTATGCCTGGTCGGGAGCGAACAGCGACTGGAAGTACCAGAAGATTGGCACGAAGAAACCGAACCCCTGGGGCCTGCACGACATGCACGGCAATGTGGTCGAATTGACCCTGGACCAGTACGACCCGGACTGGTTCAAGAAGAATGCCGGGAAGGTACTGGAAGACCCGTGGAACAAGGCGACAAAGCCCTACCCGCATGTAGTGCGCGGCGGGACGTGGGACGACGAGGACCCGGCAGCCTTGCGCAGCGCCGCGCGTCGCATCACTGACAAGTCCTGGAAGCTCCAGGACCCGCAACTTCCCAAGAGCAAGTGGTACCACACGGACGCCCAGTTCCTGGGCTTCCGTGTCATCCGGCCGCTGAAGGTGCCGACCGTCGAGGAAGCCAACGCGTATTGGAACAACGGCGTTGAGGGCGAGTGACCCGCCAGATCCGTTAGCGAAGGCGAATCGCTTTCCACTGACCCGCCGACTGCCTCAGGCCGTCCCTGAGGTAGACGACTTCGTCGGAAAATGCGGGGTTGGTCCAATTTGCCCCAGCGACTTGGACCCGGCCCAGTTCGCGGTAGGCGGATGAATCGGCCGCGAACAGGACCAGTTCGCCGCTGTCGGTGAGGGTGAGAACCCGATCGTCCATGGCGATGAATCCGCCGTGGGTTTTGTCGGCGGAGGTGACGAAAACACCGTCCCGGGACCACTGAATGCTGCCCGTGGCGATGTCGACGCACAGCAGGTTGCGTTTGGGGCCGATGCCGTAAAGCGAACCGCCCACCGCGACCGGGCTGGCGAAGTTCATCGCAGCGTCCTTGCGGGTCCAAGCCGTCGTGGCGGAGGCGTTGGTGCCGTCGAGGGAAACACGGATGCCGAGGAGCCCCACCTGGTGTGAGGAGACCACGACGATATCGCCGAGGACCACCGGTGTGGTGACGTGGCGTGCGTAGGCGGTCTTGATGGGCACGCGCCAACGTTCCATTCCATCCGACCTTCGAAGTCCCACGAGTCCATCGGCGGTGAAACAGACCACTTGGCGTTCCCCGTGGATCGTGGCGACCACGGGTGGCGCATAGGCGGCCTGGTCGCTGGTGCTCTTCCAGAAGACGGCTCCCGTGCGTTTCGCGAAGCAAACGACGCCAGCGCCGTTGGTGCCGCCGACCATGGCGAGGAGGTGGTCGCCGTCGACGAGCGGTGACGCATTGTTCCCGTGGCGCGCGGCTCCCGGAGTGTTGCCGGTTTCGCCGACGAAGACGGCCTCGTGGTCCTTCACGAAACTCGTTCGCCAGATCAGGGAGCCGTCCGAGGTTCGGAGGCAGCGTAGTTCGCCGCGGCAGGAAACGGCGTAGACCGCGTCCCCATCGACGACCGGAGTGTTACGCGGGCCGGTTGGGCCCTGGGAATCGCTAAACGGTGCGTCGATATCAGCCCGCCATTGTTCGCGGCCGGTTTCCATTGCGAGGGCCCGAAGGGTTTCCCGGCCGTTCTGATTGTCGAAGGCGAAGACCCGACCGCCCGCGACGACTGGGGAGGCGAGACCCTCGCCGGCGGGTACCTGCCAGACGATGGCGGGTTCGGCGGGCAGGGTCGTGAGGGGCGGGGACATCGCGGGCGCGTGGGCATCGTTGGCCGGGCCGCGCCAGCGGGGCCAATCAGCGGAGGAAACGGGGATCGAGACAGAAAGCGTCAGCAGGGGCAGAAGTGTCGCCAGCGTGTGTGGGCTTGATCGGGGTGGCATTGGGCGAGTTCAAGAGGGACGCATGGACGCCGTCAAGCATCGATGGGGTGAGTGCGGGGGCGTCCGAGAATTTGAACTCGCATCCAAGTCGTTAACACGTTCAATCATAAAACATTAGGCATTGTTAGTGAAAATGAAGACCGCTACTCTGCCATTTCATCTTTCAGTTCAAATCGGAATCGATTGGTCAACTGCCCGTGGACGGGCAGTTGACCACCGGCGTTGCAGTAAGAAACACTCACATCCCGACGCGGGAAATCCGTTCAACCGCCCACAATAGAAAGCACATGTCAACCGAAGCCCAATGCCCGTTCCACCACGCCGCCGGCGGTGGCACGTCGAACCGCGACTGGTGGCCGAACCAGTTGAAGCTGGAACTTCTGCACCAGCATTCCTCCAAGTCCAATCCCATGGGCGAAGACTTCAACTACGCGGAAGCGTTCAAGAGCCTGGACCTGGCGGCTGTGAAGAAGGATCTCGCGGCGCTGATGACCGACTCGCAGGACTGGTGGCCGGCGGATTTCGGCCATTACGGACCCTTGTTCATTCGCATGGCTTGGCACAGCGCCGGCACCTACCGAACGGGTGACGGACGGGGAGGCGGTGGTCGGGGCCAGCAGCGCTTCGCACCGCTCAACAGTTGGCCGGACAACGTCAGCTTGGACAAGGCGCGTCGCCTGCTCTGGCCGATCAAGCAGAAATATGGCCGGAAGATCTCCTGGGCCGACCTGCTGATTCTCACGGGGAACGTCGCCCTGGAAACGATGGGATTCAAGACGTTCGGTTTTGGAGGTGGTCGCGAGGATGTTTGGGAGCCGGATCAGGACGTCTACTGGGGCAAGGAGACCACCTGGCTGGATGACAAGCGCTATTCCGGGGATCGGGACCTCGAAAATCCGCTCGCGGCCGTGCAGATGGGGCTGATTTACGTCAACCCGCAGGGCCCGAACGGGAACCCCGACCCCGTTGCCGCGGCGCGGGACATTCGCGAGACCTTCACCCGCATGGCGATGAACGACGAGGAGACGGTGGCGCTGATTGCCGGCGGCCACAGCTTCGGCAAGACCCACGGCGCCGGCCCGGCGTCCCATGTGGGGGATGATCCGGAAACGGCCAGCCTCAAAGAGCAGGGATTGGGCTGGAAGAGCAGCTTTGGCACGGGCACAGGCGGTGACGCGATCACCAGCGGACTGGAAGTCACCTGGACCACGACACCGACGAAGTGGAGCAACAATTTCTTCGAGAACCTGTTCGGCTACGAATGGGAACTGACCAAGAGCCCGGCTGGTGCATATCAGTGGGTGGCGAAGAATGCGCCGGAATCAGTGCCGTACGCGCACGACCCGTCGAAACATC
>JBBQIU010000124.1:0-7420 GCA_038325245.1 Verrucomicrobiota bacterium | reverse complement strand
TCGGCGAGGTCCGCGGAGGTGTCGGAGGTCGTCTTGCGGGACTGAACGACGAACTTCCCGTCCCGGAATTCGTACGAGAGGAACGCTCGGGAAGCCAACGGGACGGAGGCTCCGGACTCGGCGTCGGCGGCCTGGAGGAGGAGGGTGCCGTCCGCGCCCGTTTTTCCGGGGATGGTGATTTCGTAGGTGCCGGCGGCGGTCCGGACCACGGTGAAGGCGCCCGCTTCCTTCCGTTTCGAGCCGTCCGCGCCGACGATGTGGCCGCCCACCAGGCGCTGGGCGTTGAACGGGACATAGACAAACTGGAATTCGGACTGGGCGGCGGTGGCGAGGTTCTCGGCGGTGGTCTCCGAGTCCTCGCGAATGGTGACGATCCAGCCGGACCCGTCATCCTTGGGAAGGACGCCGACGATGTTCACGTCGCTGCTGCCGTCGCTTGAGGTCGCGAAGAGCATGCCGTCGTCGAGGGCATTCACCCCTGGCAGGACGAGTTCGGCGAGCCCGCCATAGGTGCCGGTGTCGGCGGGAAACTGAGGCCAGCGAATCATCCCGGCCGTAAGGCCGGTGGCGTGGGAGGTTGCGCCGTTCCAACTGGAAGCCCCTTCAACGCCGGGTCCGGCGACGTCGCCTCCGAGCCATCCCTGGTCGTAGGGAAACCAGGCGACTGAGAAGGGAAAGTTCACCTCAGGGCTGCTGGCATGGGTTCCGGCCCGGCCGGTGTTGATGTCGAGATTTCCGGCCGCGAAGCTGCCGTCGACCATGTTGTAGCCGGGGCCCGACGAGGCGCCTGATATGGCGATGGTGGGGAAGAAGGGACCCTCGCCGTCACTCCAGTCGATGGGACCGTTTTGGCGAGACGTTGGCATGACGACACCGAAGGACGGGCTGGGGCGCCACGCCTGGCTGGCGGCGACGGTGGGGGAGTTGTCGCCGAATTCGATGAAGCCCTGGCCCAGGATGTCCAGGGCCGCCGTGGGATTGCCCGGGGCGAGGCGCATGGCAACATCACCGCGATTGAAGCGGTTGACGGACCAGGGGATCGGGCCGTTGCCGTCGAAACCGGAGACGTCGACGTTGCTATCGAATGTGGTGCTGCCCTTGGAGATGACGTTGGCGGCCGACACGGATGTGTTCGGGAATGGCCCGGGCGCTGCGCCTCCCTCCGGGATCTGGGCTGTGGGGCCGGGGGGCGCGGCGAAGGCGGGCGCGGCCGAGAACAGGGCGGCGAACATGGGTGCGCGCCACACGGAAGCGCCCACACGGACAGGGGCCTTATACTGGATCGGAGTCTTCAGAAGAGGGTGACGATTCATGATGGATAATGCGGCGTTGCGGGTTCGATACGTGCCGCAGAGTGTGGACGAGATTCGCTTCATCTCAAGGGATTCTGCGGCTGGGACCCGCCGAAAATCCGACCCCAAATCGTCACCAAGACATAACCCTGGGGGTCGTACGAGCGCGGTGACCGGGCCGGGTCATACATGCGGAGGAATGATGGCGTCGGGATTGGGTTCGGGATGCCTATTGAGTAGGCTCGGTTCGTGAAGCTTGTCTCCTGGAATGTGAATGGCTTGCGGGCGGTTCTTAAAAAGAACTTTCTCGAATATCTGGGCTCGGAGCGTCCGGACATCCTGTGTGTTCAGGAGACGAAGGCGTCCGAGGCGGACGTGGCGGCATCGTGGCCTTCTCCATACGCGGCCTTCTGGAATGCCGCCGAGAAAAGGGGCTACAGCGGCACGATGATTCTGACGAGAGTGCCGCCGGTCGGTGTGGCCCGGGGGATCGGGGAAGCGGAGCACGACCGGGAAGGGCGGGTTCTCACCGCGGAGTTTCCGGGTTATTACCTCGTGAACGTCTACGTGCCGAATTCGCAAAGGGAACTGACCCGTCTCCCGTACCGAATGAAATGGGATCGGGACTTCTTGGCATACCTCAAGCGACTGGAAGAGGCGAAGCCCGTGGTGGTGTGCGGGGACCTGAATGTGGCACACACGGAGATCGATCTGGCGAATCCGAAGGCCAACGTTCGGAACCACGGGTTCACGGTCGAGGAGCGTGGCGGGTTTTCGATGCTGATCGGTGCGGGGTTTGTGGACACGTTCCGGGAGTTCGAAAAGGGAGGCGGGCATTACACGTGGTGGAGTCCGATGGGAGGGGCCCGGGCGCGGAACGTGGGATGGCGCATCGACTATTTTCTCATCGGCAGCCGGCTTCGTGTCCGACTGAAGGAAGCGTTCATCCGTCGGGAGATCATGGGTTCCGATCATTGTCCGGTCGGAATCGTGCTGGGGTAGGAGGTGGCCTTTGGTTTGGAGATTTTGCCACACAGAGGCAGAGCGGTTGGGAGAAGAGATTGGGCCTCGATTCCGGTTCGGCGCCGACCGGGAGCGGTCCGATTCCACTCACTTTCTCCGTGTCTCCGTGTCTCCGTGGCAATCGCCCTCCGGACGTGGCTGGGGTCAGTCGAGGGTCTGGCGGTAGCGCTTCATGCCAATGGCGAAGGCGCCGACGAAGAACAGGGCCAGCGGCCAGAGTTCGGGGAGGATTTCGGAAGGGCCGTTTCCCTTGAGCAGGATGCCCCGGACGATTCGCAGGAAATGGGTGAGGGGAAGAATTTCCCCGAGCGATTGAGCCCAACCCGGCATCCCGCGGAAGGGGAACATGAATCCAGAGAGGAGCAGTGAAGGCAGGAAGAAGAAGAACGCCATCTGCATCGCTTGAAGCTGGTTCCGGGCGACGGTCGAAAAGGTGATCCCCACTGCCAGGTTCGCGCCGATGAAGAGGAGCATGATCGCCAGCAGCAACGGCACGGACCCCACAAACGGCACGTGAAAGATAAGCCGTGCGGCTCCCAGGATGACCGCGGTCTGGATATAGCCGACGAGGATGTAGGGGATGATCTTCCCGAGCATCACTTCGACGGGACGCGCCGGGGTGGCGAGCAGGTTCTCCATCGTGCCGCGCTCGCGTTCCCGAGTGATGGCGACGGCGGTGATGAGGACCATCGTCATGGTCAAGACCACTCCCAGGAGCCCTGGAACGACGTTGTACTGGGTGATGCCCTCCGGGTTGTAGTGGCGGTGCACTCGCAGTTCGACCGGTCCGGGCGCAGTCCGCAGGCGGGCCAGCGAACCCTTGAGATCCCCGTCCAACGCACCCGCCATGAGATCCCGAAGCGCCGACAGGGCGTTCCCGGTCGCCGCGGGGTCCGTGGCGTCCGCCTCGACGAGGACCACCGGTCTTTCCCCGCGGAGGAGGTCCCGGGAGAATCCGGCCGGAACATGGACCACAAACTGAACCTCGCCCCGCGCGAGCATTTGTCGGATCTCCGCCTCGCTGTTCGCTTCCCGGACGAAGTCGAAGTACCCGCTTTGCTTCAGCGCCATGGCGATGGATCGGCTGAAGACGCTGCGATCGGCGTCCAGGATGGCCGCGGGAAGGTGCTTGGGGTCCGAATTGATGGCGAATCCGAACAGGATGAGTTGAACGAACGGAATCCCGATCATCATGCCGAAGGTCATCCGATCGCGGCGCATCTGGATGAATTCCTTCACCACGACCGCCACGAATCGCCTGATATTCAATCGCTCCGCGCTCACCGTGGTGGAGGAGCGAAGTTGTCGCGGGCGTTGTCCATGAGATGGATGAAGACATCCTCGAGGCCCGGTTCTACGCGTTCGCAGCGGTAAGGGTCGCTTCTCCAGCGCGACAGAGCCTTCCCGAGTATTTCCGCATTGGAGCCGCTGACATGAAGGCGGGTTCCGAACGCCGCGACCTGGCCCACACCGGGAAGGGCCCGCATCCGTTCGGCTTCGGCGGCGAGTCCGGGTCCGCGAATCTCAAACGTGACCAGCCGCGCGTGCTTGATGACCTCCGGAACGGTCCCGCGGACCAGAAGGTTGCCATAGGCGATGTAGGCGAGTTGATGGCACCGCTCGGCCTCGTCCATGTAATGGGTGGTGATCAGGACGGTCAGTCCGTTGTCGGCCAATCGATGCAGTTCCTCCCAGAAATCCCGGCGCGCCTTGGGATCGACGCCGGCGGTGGGTTCGTCGAGGAGCAATAATTCCGGCGAGTGAATCAGGCAGGATGCCAGCGCCAGGCGTTGTTTCCATCCGCCGGAAAGCATGCCCGCGAGCTGTCGCCGTCGATCGGTGAGCCCCAAACGCTCGAGGCTGGCCTGAACCGCCGCGCGCCGATCGGGGACCTCAAAGATGCGGGCCACGAAGTCGAGGTTTTCCTCGAGGGTCAGGTCTTCGTAGAGGCTGAACCGCTGGGTCATGTAACCCACGCGCCGCCGGATATCACGGCTGCGGGTTCTCAGCTCGAAGCCGAGGCACGTGCCCGAACCGGCGTCGGGCGTGAGCAAGCCGCAGAGAATGCGGAGGAAGGTGGTCTTGCCGCTGCCGTTGGGGCCGAGGAAGCCATAGATCTCACCCCGGGGAACCTGCAGGCCGATGCCGTTCACGACGGTCCGGGAACCGAATCGCTTGGTCACGTCGCGGACGTCTATGGCCAGTGACGAACCGTTCATGGCGGGGCGTCATCCCAGCGGACGTCAACAGGTTGCCCGGGCCGCCAGGACGAGGCGTCGGGCCCTTCCAGAGCCGCCTCGACCCGAAACACCAGTTTTTGTCGTGTCTCACGACTGAAGATCACAGGAGGCGTGAACTCCGCGCGCGTGGATGCGTAACGCACCGTTCCCGGGACAGGCGTTGGCACGCCGTCGATGTGGATCTGGACACGGGCCCCGGGTGAGGCGCGTGTGAGTTCGGACTGGGGGATAAAGAAGCGGACCTTGAGATTGCCCGGGGGAAGAAGCGTCACAACCGGCGTCCCGGCGGGCACGAACTCCCCGGGTTCAAACAAAGTGTCCTGAACCCATCCCCCGATGGGAGCCGACTGGGACTTTTGTTCCAGGCTCCACCGTGCCCGGCGAACCGCCGCTCCGGCCGCGACCACGTCGTTTTGCGCGGCGCGAATCTCATCTTCCCGCGCTCCGAGATGGGCGGTTTCGAGTTCGGCCTCAAGGGCCGCCACCAAGGCGCGATCCGCGTCGCGCTGGCTTCGGGCCTGATCCAGTTCGGCGCTGGAGAGGACTGCTTGGCGATGGAGGCTCTCCCGTCTCGCAAACTCGCTTTCAGAAAGGCGCGTCGATGACCGCGCCTGGGTGAGGCGCGCCTCCAGGGCGGCGATTTCCGAGGGACGCCGTCCCTTGCGGGTATTGTCGAGGCGCGCCTGGCTCTGGGCCAGCCGCCCTTCAGCTTCGGCCAGAACCGCTTCGTCGGCGGCATGTTCCAGGGTGAACAGGGGTTGCCCTTTTTGGAGCGATTCGCCCCGTGTGACCGGCCGCTCAAGCAGGATCCCGCTCACGGGTGCGGCGACATGGCCGTAATCCGCCTCCACGTACCCCTGGAACTGAGACTCCTCCGTCCGCGAGCAGCCGGGCAGAAGTCCCGCGACAGCGAGGCAGGCCGCGAAGCGGAGCCACGATTCGGAGATCTTGTTCAATTTCCGCCGCATGCCTGGGCATTCGACGTCTGGTGACGCGTCCACGGGCCGGTTATCTCGTGCCGCCCCTTTGCGGTCCAGAACGGAGGGAGGTGGGGGCGGTGATCAGTGATCCGTTGTCGGTGGTCGGTTGTCGGTTGTCAGTCGTGACGATCGATCACTGTTCACTGTTCACTGACTCCCGATGAAAGATCACCGCCCTGCGGCCTGGAGTTTGGCCATTTCTGGCCGGCCGCCGCCAAGTGGGGCGGCATGAAACTATCCAGTGCGATGCCCTGATGGCCCTACAAAACGCGCGGCGGGGATTTCCCAATCCCGAAGGGATTGCGTGCCAAGACCCAGGGTTGCGAGGAACGAGCTACCCTGGGTGAGATCGCCGAATCACCTCCAACCGCAACGGGGTTGCGTCGAGGTGCCACAACCCCGTTGGGGTTGATGCATTGAACGTCGTTGACCCAGGGTAGGCCCGCTTCTCGGTCCAACCCTGGGCTTCGGGACGGAATCCCGTTGGGATTCCAGACCGGAAAGATGGCCAAACTCCAGACCGCCCCGCGGCGCTCACGGCTTGGCGGGAGCGACCATGGTAGCGACCACGGTAGCGACGACGGGAGCGACGACGGGAGCTGCGCCCGCGCCGGAGGTGATGACGGACGTTCCGGCCCGTTTGGCGAGGATGGCGTCGACGATCTTCTTACCGAGTTCGGGTCGTTCGAGCAGGGTTTTTCGGGCGGCTTCGCGTCCCTGGCCGATGAGTTCGCCGGCGTATTGGAGCCACGCGCCCTTCTTATCGACGATGCCGTTCTCGATCCCGGCATCGAGGATGCCGCCTTCCTTATCGATGCCGTGGTTGAAGAGGATATCGAACTCGGCTTCGGAGAACGGAGGGGCGACCTTGTTCTTGACGACCTTGCACTTCACGTGATTGCCGACGGCATTGCCGGCGGGATCTTTCAGGACGTCCTTGCGGCGGATGTCAATGCGGACGCTGGCGTAGAATTTGAGGGCCTTGCCGCCCGGGGTGGTTTCGGGGTTGCCGAACATGACCCCGACCTTTTCGCGGATTTGGTTGGTGAAGATGCAGGTGGTCTTGGCCTTGTTCAGGATGGCGGTGAGTTTGCGCAGGGCCTGGGACATGAGGCGGGCCTGCATGCCCATGGTGGCCATTCCCATCTCGCCCTCGAGTTCCGCCTTGGGGACGAGGGCGGCGACGGAATCAATCACGATCACATCCAAGGCGTTCGAACGCGCGAGGGTCTCGCAGATGGTCAGGGCTTCCTCGCCGGAGTCGGGTTGCGAGACGAGAAGGTCGTCGAGATTCACGCCGAGCCGCCGCGCATAGTTTGGGTCCAGGGCGTGTTCGGCATCGATGAAGGCGGCGAGACCGCCGGCGCGTTGGGCATTGGCGATGATGTGGAGCATCACCGTCGTCTTCCCCGACGACTCGGGCCCGTAGATTTCCACGACACGACCGCGTGGGACGCCGCCGACGCCGAGGGCTAGGTCGAGGCCGAGCGAACCTGTGGGAATAACCTCGATCTTATGGAAAGCTGCCACTTCGCCGAGGCGCATGATCGAGCCATCGCCGAACTGTTTGTTGATGGACGCAATCGCCGAATCCAATTCCCGCTGCTGGGCGGCCGACAGCGCCCGGGTGGGCTCGGCAGAGATGGCTTCGGGTTTGGGTTCGGGCTTGGTTTCAGCGGGCTTGGATTCGGATTTGGGTGGCATGGACAGACGACGTGGGGGCCTCTCATAGCCCGAAGAGGGTCCTGCGTAAAGCGGCGGTCGTTCACAAGGGTGGGTTGCGTCGGCACTTTTCGGACAGGGGTTCCCGAGGGGTAAACGCGGGATCCGGGAGGAATCTTACAGGGAAATGCAAAAAGGCTGCTCTTCAGGCGGGCGTCGGGGC
>JBBQIU010000123.1:0-7423 GCA_038325245.1 Verrucomicrobiota bacterium | reverse complement strand
CGCGGTGACGCTGACTTCGTTGGTGGCGGTGCCGTTCGCGAGGGACTGGAGGCGCAGGTGGATGCTCATCGACTGGAGCGGATCCAGCCCCTCCGGGAGCACAAGACGGAAGGAGGGGTTCAGCGAGGTGATGCCGCCAGGTTCGGACGTTTCGTCGGGAAGGAGTTCGTAGGGAACGCTGGACTCAAGGAGCGTTGCGTGTGCCGGCGCAACATTGGTGAGCACGAGGGCGCCCGTGGCATCGGGCCCGCGGTTGGTGACATCGAGACGAAGATCAAACCAGGTTGCCCCAGCCGGCGCGCCATCGACCCTGACCAGATTCGAAGCCACAGCGACGTCGGCCACCGGGATTCCGGGGAGGAGACGGCTTTGGATCAGGAACAGCCGGCCATCCTGGCTCAGAACCGCAAACAGACCACGGCCGCAGCTCAGGAACGCGAGCGGTGTATTAAATGGTTCCAGTCCGTCATGGAACCAGAGGGCTTCCGAGGTGGAAGCGCGGAAGGCCCGAAGCCTCCAGCGGCCGTTTTCGGACTGCAGGAAAACGATGAGATCTTCAGCGGGGTCCGCGGCGGCAAGGGTTCCGCCGGAGGTCATGGCCACCCGGGAGAGGGACTCGACATCCGCGGCGGCGCCGCTGCTGTCATAAACCCGTCCGCCGGCCACCCAGATGCCCCGGCTGTAAGCATTCACGGCTTCGTGGGAGGAGCTGACCACGGCGAGGGCGGGCGGCTGAATGCGAAGGCGCAGGAGGTTCACCGGATCATTGAAGGAGATGGCAAGGAATTCGTCGTCGGCGCCGGGAATGCCGGCGAGATGAAACGCACGGAGATCCACGGGACTGCGGGCGGATTGGCGCCCTGAGGTGTACATGGCGACGTCGTTCTGGGCCCCCCTCCGCGCGACCATTAGATCCAGAGGCCGGCCGGGAATCGTGCGCAGGTCGGAAACGGAATGGGCCTGATTGAAGTGGTCGACGACGGCGAACTGCGCGTCGATGGCGCCCCCCGGGAGCCGGATGCGGTCGATGCGCTCTCCGAAGAAGGAGTCATTCCAACTCCGGTTGTCGGGCAGGACGGAGCCATAGAGGTACTGTCCGTCCGAGGTGACGGCCAGCTTGCGCATGAGGTCGGGGACGGGAATGGACGGTTCGAATAAGCCGCGATTGAGGTCCAGCACGAGCAGTCGGCATTGGGTGGAACCCGGTTCGACCCCGCTGACGTAGAGACGATTGCGAATCGGGTCGTGAGCCAGCGCCACGCCGTCCGCCCAGAAGGCGGTTATCTGGGGCAGGGCTGGGCCGAAGACTGTCACCTGGGGGACTTCGATGACATCGTCCCCCGTGTTGAGTGCGCCGCCAAGAACCCGAATCCGATGACTGCCTTCAAGCGGCGTCCTCGAGCGGACGGTGATCTCGAAACGGGCCTGTCCCCCGACCGGGAGTCGGCCGAGGCGGAAATGGGCGACGCCATGGGTGTGGGACCACTGATCCGGCGAGAGGTTGGCTTCCAGAAGCTCGGTGTCCGGAGGAAGGAGGTCCTCCACGGCGACATCGTTCACGTCGGCAGGTCCCCGGTTGGTCACGGTGATCGTGTACCGGATGGGATCCCCGACTGACAGGGGCCCCATCGGTTCGAGGGCGGCGACACCGAGGTCCGTCTCGTCTGGAACCGGTACAAGGTGAGGGCTGCGGAGGACGTGGATTTCTCCTTCCCATGTTCGAAAGGCAAGGCCGTCCGAGCCCCAGCGAATGAAATCGGGGATGAATCCCATGGAGGCGCCCGGGAGTTTGAGGCGGGCGGCGGGTTGAAGCGTGGAGACATCCAGCGAAACAACCTCGCGCTGGGGGGAATCCCCACGGAGGTAATGCACGCGTCCAGCGGCGGCATCCCGGATGACGCCTCCAGTGACGGGGGCGATGGCGCGCAATTCGAAGCGCTCAGGATCAAGGATTGAGCCGTCGGATAGATAGGCGAGACGGTCCGCCAGGGTCACCTGGAGAGGTAGCCCATCCGGAGGAGGCAGTGGCGTGGCGTGGCGCGGTCCGGAAATCGAACGTTCAAGAAGGGCTCCGGACGCCATGATCCGGCCCTGGCTCAGGAGGCCTCGCGAGAAGAGAAGCAGGCGCGACGGATCACCCGACGGCGGTTCGCTCGCCGGATCCGGCAACACGCCGGGTGCCTGGAGGATCTGCGGACGGAGTTGGTCGTCATCGAAGACCACGGCGCCCCAGGGACCACCGTGGTGCCGGAATAACGCAAGGACGGATCGGGGCTGGCCCGGAACCGCATGCAGGGAATAGGGGAGGTGAGGCGGTGAATAGGGGAAATCAGGCCTGCCCTCCAGCGCAGCGCTGAGATCCCAGCGAAGGTCCTCGGTGGACGTGTCGAGGCGAACTCTGATGATGTGCGGGGACTCGACGGCGGCCGCGTATAGGTAGGCGCCATCGTCGGAAAGGGCCAGGTACCCAACCTTCTCTTCGAGGCGCAAGACGCTGATCACCGAGCCCGTGATCGGGTCAATCCCGGCGACGCCCGCAGGAAGATCCGCAGTGGGCGTCTTGACGGACGCGAGTAGACGGCCGCGATGGGAGTCGTTGATCAGATGCGCCGCGGTCATTGGCACGATCCTGACGTCCACCACGTCGACAGGTGAGCTTCGGCCCGTCACGCCATCGGGTGTCGAGGCGGCCAGGACGAGAGCCGGGATTTCGCTTCCCGGGCGAAGGGTGCCGCGCCAGATGCCATTCGTGAGGAAACCAAGCGTCTCCGACGGGAGTCCGGCGCCGATCGACGCACCGTCCTCACGCATGGACTGGAGAGTGAACGGACCATGGAAAGTGGGGATCAGGTCGCCGGAGACATTGCGCGCGGTGACGGTGATTTCGAGGGCTTGACCGGTGAGGAGTGCGGAAGCGGATCCGTCGACGGCGAGGTGGGTGAGTTGGTTGTCGATGGCGCGGATTTCGGACGAGGCTGGTTCGAACCCGTCCGCCTCAGCCTTCACGGTCACAAGCTGCGTTCCGTTAGGTAGGGCGTCGGCGGGAACGGCTGCCTGGATGATGATCTGTTGGTCCCCGGCGGGGAGGGTCAATTCAGAGGGCAAGGCCAGGACGCCGGGGGGGTGGGAGGTCAGTCGGATTACGAGGTTGGAAGCGAGCCGCGCGGGCAACTGGAGGGTGACAAGGTCGGAGGGTCCAGCGTCCTCAACGAGGTCCGCTGGATGAACAAGGGCGAGGGTGCGCGGGTAGGGATCCAGCACGGTGAGAGTCCCCAAGGCGGGCGTCCAGTGAGTGACCCGGGCGGAGATGGCAGCCTGCTGATCGGAGGAGAACCGGTAGTCCCGGGTCGACTGGATCCTGCCAGGCGGCGCGGACGTCGCCTGGCAGGATCTCGACCTGGGAAGGGATGAGGAGGAGGTCTGGCCGATCCGTATGAAGTTCGACGGAGACCCGTTTGTCGACCTGCCGGGTCGTGTGAACCTCCGCTTGTATGGGAAAGCCGAAAGTCTCCTTGACTATCGAGACAGGCAGAGATAGGCGCAGCACACCCGGTTCATCATCATCACTGGCAACCACCGCCACGGACTGGGCTCGTCCGGGCGCGCTGGCGGTGACTTCGACCGACTGGGTGCCGTCCAGGAGGTTGTCGTCGAGGTGGAGAACCTCGAATTCCGTCTGCGTGGTTCCGGCGAGAAGCGTGACAGTCGCGGGCACGACGATCTCCGACGAGTCGGACGATCTGAGCGCAATCACGATATTTGTCTCAAGGAGGCCAGGGATCGAGACGACGCCATTCGTGGATCCGGCGTCCGACTCGCTCAGGCGAGCCGGCATGAGCAGCGTTAACACGGGCAAGGGATGGACCTCAACGGGCGCGCTGGCGCCGGTGTGTCCCAGACCGTCATCGACGCGCAGAACGACATTCGAGGCAGGGGCCGTGATCGTGATCCCTCCCTGCCACCTGCCCTGGGCCAGTTCGACGACGGAGGGTGAAATCGGGAGCGCTTTTTCCAGAGGCAGAAGCGGCAATTCGAGCCCGGCATTACGCATCCCTATCGATGGGGACGCCGAAATCCAGTCAACGGCACTGCCATGATTTCGATGGCCCACGCGCTGAAGGCTCACGGATCCGCTAAAATCCTGCGGGCGCGTCGGATCGCCCGACCAGACGGACTCCGGAATCCGCGCAGGTAGGGTGACGGTGGGGAGCAGTCCGGGAGGACCCGCGGGGAGGGCATCCACAACGCGGCCGTCAGAATCCATCAGGACGACCGCACTTCTCCAATTAAGCGGTGGCAGGAACGGAAAGGAACCGCCGGCGAACACCGGGAACTTGCCGGGGGCCAGCCCAACGGAACGGAGGATGACGATTCCGCCAGGGGGACAGACAGCGGGGCCGGGGATGACGAAAGCTCCCCAAGGCAGATCAGAGAGTACTCCGTCGGAGTAGGAGTAAACGCTCCAGTCGGTGAGGTCCACCGGGTCCGCCGACACGTTCACCAGTTCCAAAGCGGCGTCCGGTCCATCGTTCCACTCACCCATGAGGACCTTCGGTGATTCCGCCCGCACCGTCGCCGAAAGCGTCACCGCGCCTGTGTAGCCGGCGACGGGCGCTCCCAGCGGGTCTCGCGCGAGGATCTCCAAGGTCAGTGGAAGCCCGGCAACCGTCTCCCGGACCGCCGGGTCCACGGAAAAGTACGATTCCGAGGGCGGTGCCGATTGCGCGAGCGGCCCGGCAATGACGGCGAGGATGAGTACAAAGAAGCAGGAGGGCATGCGATCCGAAGGGGCGTGGCCGCAACGGCGCCCAACGCTGCACAAGGATTTCATTCGGTGGACATGCTCGACAGGCAGGATTGTGGAGGCAAGAGCCGCGTGGCGTCCGTTGCTCGAAAGGGGACCGATCCCGGCCGCCGATCGGAAGCGAGGCCGTGCTGTTCCCGACATCATGCAACTCGCGTATTGACGGGTCCGGGGCGCGGGTTTGAACTGGTCGGCAATGAAGCCTTTCAACGTGCATCTTCCGCGCCGTCGTTTTCTCAAGGCCACGGCCGTGGCAGCGGGACTTCCCCTTTGGTACTTCGAGCAGATGAAGAGCTTCGGCGCCACGCCCAAGCCACTCGGACCCAACGATAAACCGGGAATCGGCCTGATCGGCTGCGGTGGCCAGGGGCGCGGCGACTGCAATTGGGCGAAGAATTTCGGCACCGTGGTCGCGGTGGCGGACGTCGATGACCGGAACGCCGAGGCGGCCAAGACCCAATTCAAGGCGGAGCACAAGTACAAGGACTTCCGCAAGCTCCTGGAACGAGACGACATCCACGTCATCATCAACGGAACCCCCGATCACTGGCATACCCTCGTCAATGTGGCGGCGGCGCGGGCCGGCAAGGACATCTACAGCGAAAAGCCTCTGACCCTGACGATCGAGGAGGGCAAGCGCCTGGTGAAAGAGATTCGGGGGGCCAAGTGCGTGCTGCAGGTGGGAAGCCAGCAACGCAGCGATGGGAAGTTCCGCCTGGCGTGTGAGCTGGTCCGCAATGGCCGGATCGGGAAACTTGAGCACATCATCGTCGGCCTCCCCACCGGGCCCCGCAAAGGGCCGTTCACCAAGCAGCCCGTGCCTGCGGAAATGGACTGGGACTTCTACCTCGGGCAGACCCCGTTCGTGGAGTACAACGGAGAGAATGCCCACTGGAACTTCCGCTGGTGGTACCAGTTTTCAGGCGGGCAGATGACCGATTGGGGCGCCCACCACAACGACATCGCCCAGTGGGGCAATGGCACCGATCGGTCCGGCCCGATCGAATTCGACGGCAAGTCCTTCGTGGACATGATCCCGGGCGGATACGACGCCGCTTCCAAGTATCGGGTCGAATGCAAATATGCCAACGGTGTCACGATGACCCTGCTCGACGACAGCACACCCCATGAGAGGGGCGTCGTTGGCGAAGGCAAGAGCACCCCCAACGGCGTGCAGTTCCTGGGATCGAACGGCTGGATCTTCGTGAGCCGCGGAGAGCTTCGGGCCAGCAATCCGGAATGGATTGAGACACCCCTCGACGCCAACGCCGTACGGCTCTACAAATCCGACAACCACATGGGGGACTTCTTCGACTGTGTGCGTTCCCGGAAGGATCCGATCTGTGACGTGGAGATCGGGCATCGGTCGATCAGCGTGGCCCATCTTGGGGTGATCAGCGTGCGACTGGGCCGCAAGATCGGCTGGGATCCCGTGAAGGAGGAGATCGTGGGCGACGCCGACGCGGCGAAGTGGCTCGGACGGCCGATGAGGAAGCCCTACGACTGGTCGTTCATCGGCTGAGGGCGGGCGTCCGCTTGGTGTAAACAGTTGGAGAGTTGGAATTAGCAAAATCCATTGTTTTGTAAGGAAGTCAGGGGGTTCCTTGACGCTCCCAGGCACGGCCCTTAGGTTGGCGGCCGATGAAAGCGATGAACGAGGGCGGCCTGCTGATCCCCTACGTGGTGGAGCAGACGGGTCGCGGGGAGCGAGGCTATGACATTTACTCGCGGCTCCTGGTGGACCGCATCGTCTTCTTGGGAACCCCAGTCGACGACATGGTGGCCAACGTCATCATCGCGCAGTTGTTGTTCCTTCAGATGACGGATCCCAAGAAGGACATCCATCTCTACATCAATTCGCCCGGCGGAAGCGTGACATCGGGGTTGGCGATCTACGACACGATGCAGTTCCTGACCTGCGACGTGAACACGTACTGCATCGGGCAGGCGGCGAGCATGGGTGCCGTTCTCTTGGCCGCCGGTACGAAAGGGAAGAGGTACGGCCTGCCGAACGCCCGCATCATGATCCACCAGCCGTGGGGAGGGGTTCAGGGGCAGGCCAGTGACATCAGCATCCAAGCCAAGGAGATCCTGCGCCTCAAGGATCGCCTCAACGAGATCCTCGCCAATCACACAGGCCAGACCTTGGACCAGATCGGACGGGATACCGATCGCGATCGGTTCATGTCTGCCGACGAAGCCAAGGTCTACGGACTCGTCGACGGGGTGGTGAAATCGCGCAAGGAACTGATGGACAGCGCACCCAAGACCACCTGAACCGCGTGGCAAGGCCTACCCAACTCACGATGTGCAGCTTCTGCGGCAAGTCGCACGCAGAGGTGAAGAAGTTGATCGCCGGCCCTGGCGTCTACATCTGCGACGCCTGCGTGGGCGTTTGCCGGCAGGTGCTCGACAAGGAACTGCAGGTGGAGGACCGAAAGCCGGCGCCCCGGTTCACCGTTCCCAAACCCGCCGACATCAAACGGCACCTCGACCAGTACTGCATCGGGCAGGACCGGGCCAAGCGCACCTTGGCCGTCGCGGTTCATAATCATTACAAACGGATCATCTCCAATCCGTCGCCCGTTCCCGGCAAGGACGGCCCGAAGGAGGGTCCCA
>JBBQIU010000122.1:0-7545 GCA_038325245.1 Verrucomicrobiota bacterium | reverse complement strand
CAAACCCAGCCCAGGGCAACGCCCTGGGTATCCGCGCCCCCATCCCATTCACGCCCCTTCGGGTCCCTCCCGTTCGTCTGCACGCTTTTCCTCCCCTGGATTGGACTGTCCCTGAATGCCCAACCGTGGGATCCCACCCACGCCGCCCGCGGCGAAGCCCTCGCCCAGCAGTATTGCCAGGGCTGCCACCTGTTCCCCTCCCCCGATCTGCTCGACAAGAAAACCTGGGCAACCACCACCCTGCGACGCATGGCTCCCATGCTCGGCGCGGCGCTCCTGAATTTCGGGAACCGACCGGACGGAGCCCTCCTGAAAGAGGCTCAGATTTTTCCTGAACACCCACTTCTGCCCGAAGCGGATTGGGTCGCGCTCTCCCAGTACTTCATCCAAACCGCGCCCGAAACCGCCATCCCCCAGGCGCCACGCCCACCCATCGGTCCGGACACAACCCGCTTTCGAACCGAGACCATCTCCCTCGCTGCGGTGGAACCTGGTATCACCCTCGTTCACATCGAACCGTCGGAACGCCGATTCTACCTCGGCGATGCCCGACGAAACGCCCTTCACGTCCTCTCGGGACAGGGACAGTGGCTCTCGTCCACACCCGTCGCCAGCGCTCCGGTCTGCCTCACCCGCGACGGAACAAATACCTACGTCACCCTGATCGGCGACGTGTTCCCATCCGATCTGAAGTCAGGCCAGATCGTCACCCTGCATCCGGCAGAGAAGGGATTCACCACCCGTCCCCTGTTGAGGGATCTCAAACGCCCCGTCCACTGCTCCGTCGCGGATCTGAATTCCGATGGCCTCAACGACCTCCTGGTGGCCCAGTTTGGAAACTATCTCGGCCAACTGTCGGCCTTCATGCGCCACGATTCCGACCGATGGGTCGAGGATGTCCTCGTCGAATTTGCCGGCGCGATTCGAACAGAAGTCCGGGACATCAACGGCGACCAGCGTCCGGATTTAATCACCCTCTTCGGCCAGGCCCGCGAAGGGATCTACCTCCTGCGCAGCCGCGGGAATGGAGGCTTCAACTGGGATCCCTTGCTTCATTTTCCACCCGCCTACGGTTCCACGAGTTTTGAGTTCGCGGATTTCGACGGAGACGGCGACCCGGACATTCTCTACACGAATGGCGATAACGGGGACTACCCTTCCCCATTCAAGAGCTACCACGGCCTCCGTATTTTTCTGAACGACGGGAACAACCGATTCACGGAGTCCTGGTTCTATCCTCTGAACGGCGCCTTCAAGGCGGTCGCGCGCGACTTTGATCGCGACGGCGACCTCGACATCGCCGCAATCTCCTTCTTCCCGGACTACGTTCGAACGCCCGAGGAGAGCTTTGTCTACCTGGAGAACCAAGGGAATCTGACCTTCAAAGTCTCGTCCGTCCCTGAAGCCACGGCCGGCCGCTGGCTGACCATGGACGCCGGAGACTTGGATGGAGATGGGGACCTCGACCTGGTCCTCGGATCCTTCATCGATGGCCCCCGGACCATTCCGATCCCGCCCGCGATCTTCCGGCGATGGCAGACCCAACCCGTCGCAGCGTTGATCCTTCGCAACCGCTCGAGTCCGGCGCCGAATGAGTAATCAACTCGGCGCGCCAGGGATCCTCACCCTCGCTCGAGAAACTGCCACTTCGTCGTTGCACCGGCTGGAGAGCCTCCTTTATGGGTGGGGCTCCGGCGGCGAAAACGGATTCCAATCCAGGACGAACTATGCCCAACCCCTGCTACCATGCCTCGATCGAAGGAGCCCAACATGGCACCAAGAGCCTCCCCGATTTCCTCGACTACGCAAAGCGCGCCGGCGCCTCTGGAGCCCAGCCCAGCAATTATATGCTCCAGGGCGGCAAGCTCTTCCAATCCGCCAAGGCCATCCGGGAAACCTTCGAATCGCGCGGCATGTCGCTGGACGGCATCTCGGCTCACTGCCCGTTTTGGGTTCATACCAGCGCTTGGACCGGAACCAAATCCGGTCACCCGTTCATTCCCCCCGATGCCCAGGCGCTCTCGCCGGAGAAGCTTGAGAAATGGGCGGAAGGCTACCTGCTCAAATTGTTCGACCTCGCCGCCGACCTGAACGTCAAAATCCTCCCCATGTTCTGGGGTGTCGCCTTCGGTTGGGAAGTGGCCAGCGGCTATCCATGGGGCTTCTGGAAGGGTCCCGGCTACGACCTCATTGAAGAAGGCAAGGAACGCTTCGCCAAGAAGACCGCCAAACTGCGCAAGGCCGCCAACGAACGCGGCATCAAGCTCTGCCACGAGATCCATCCAGGCACCGCCGCCATGTGCGCGGATGATTTCCACCTGCTTGTTCAGATCTGCGACGGCGATCCCTGCCTAGGCGTCAATGCCGACCCCTCCCATTGCTGGGAAGGGGAATCCTCCGAGACCCGCTTCCTGTCCGTCGCCTCCCGGATCTACGCCGCCCACGTCAAGAACCACACCATCCGGCCAGGCATCCCCCTCCGCGCCATGCAACCCGATTGGCCCAAGCGCGGCATGCAATTCACCGACCTCCCGAGCGGCGACCTCAACATGCCGCGCTACGCCGAGATGCTCATCCTCGCCGGCTACCCGAGGCGTTACTGCGAGATCATGGGCACCAAGACCGCTCCCCTCGTCGTGGAAGCCGAAAGCGCCCACCGCGACCTCGACGACACCAGCGCCAACGGCATCGCTTACGTCCGCGACCACCTGTGCTTCCCCGTCGCCGGTGGGTCCTTCGAGGACGGCATGGGGGCTTAGAGCCTTTCTGAAAAGTCAGTGGGGCCTGCGGCGGGGATTTTTCAGACACGCCCTTTGCTGTCCAATCGTCACGGCTCGGCGATGGCCTCCAGATACGACCGAATGAACGGCAACGGAATCTCCTGATCCGACCGGAAAAGGATCAGCCAGCCGGGAAGTGCCCAGAGTTCGACATCCTCGGTGGGGTCACTCGAAGAGAACCGCCACCGGTCATTGACCTGGCTCAGGAATTTTGTCCCGGGCCGTCTCTCCAGGGCCGCCGTCAAGGCAGCCACCACTGTGTTCTTGTCCTTCGCCTCCGTCTCCGGCGATGTCGGACACGCCACCACCTCCACCGTCTCGCCACGCGGCCCGACGTACGCGCCCCGGACCCCCGCCAAGTCCGACCCCGCCTCTTCCCAGCGCGAAAACGCGACGCGGTTCGTCGAAACCATATCTGCGAGGCGCTCGGGCAGGATTCCGTCGACCGATAGCGTCCGGGGCGGGCGCCACCTGGCCACGAACTCCTGGCGGGCGGCCTCGCTGGTCACCGCCGCGCGAAGCGACTGGGCCATACGCCCCAAAATCGCCACCGCCAGGAATCCCAACGCCAGCACCAGCGCCGTGACAGACACGATGATGAGGGAACTGCGAAGTCTCACGGTCGCTCCTCCCGTTCAATTGACGGTCAACTCCCGGCGGATGCCAAACTTATCAATTCGCTTCCGCAAGGTGGCCCGGGTGATGCCCAACAACCGCGCCGCCTGGACTTGGTTCCCATGGGTCTCCTTCAACGCCTCAATCACCAACTCACGTTCCACCGCCGGAAGCAGTGGGACCTCGGAATGGGTCCGGGCCCAACGGAAAAGCAACTGCGCCAGGCTCGCCACGTCGTGCTCGCCCGCACCGGGGGACCGTTCCCGATTTCCCCACGCCGCCTCCGACGGCCCACCGGTGAGCGCCACCCGTGCCGGCCCCAATCCTGACGTCGTCGGCGCGCCAACGGCGGACCCCAGCAACCCCGCCAACGTGGCGCCTCCACCACCCGACGCCCCCGCATCGATCGGCGTCGGTGACGCAATCTCCGGCGGAAGATCCCGGGTAAGGATCGTGTCACCCGTCGCCACGACGCTCGCGCGGCGGATCGCATTTTCGAGTTCCCGCACGTTCCCGGGCCAATGGTGCGCTTCGAGCGCCCGGAGCACATCCGGCACCATTGCCATCGGAGCCCGCCCCGACTCGCGGACGAGGCGCCGAAGGAAATACTCGACCAGCACGGCGATGTCCTCCCGACGCTCGCGAAGGGGAGGAAGCGGCACCCGGACCACGTTCAGCCGGTAAAAGAGGTCCTCGCGAAACGCCCGCGCCGCAACCGCCTGTTCCAACGGCTTGTTGGTCGCCGCGATGACCCGGACATCCACCTTTACCGTCTCATTTCCGCCCACGCGCTCAAATGTCCCGGATTGCAGCACCCGGAGAATCTTCGTCTGCGTGGCGAGCGGCATGTCACCGATCTCGTCCAGGAAGATCGTGCCGCGGTTGCACTGCTCGAACTTGCCGATCCGCTGCTGGGCCGCCCCCGTGAACGCACCCTTCTCGTGCCCGAAAAGCTCGCTTTCAAGAAGCCCGTCCGGAATGGCCGCGCAGTTGATCGCTATGAATGACTGGCGGGCCCGTCCGCTGTGACTGTAGATCGCCCGTGCCACCAACTCCTTGCCCGTGCCGCTTTCCCCGGTGATGAGCGCCGTGGCATCCGACGTCGCCAATTGTCCGATCAGCTTGAAGACCGCCTGCATCGCCGAACTCCTGCCCACGATCCCCAGTTCGTAATCGTCCGATTCAACCGTCGGATGCACCGTGACCACCGCCTTCATCTGACGCGCGGCACGCAAGGCCCCAGCCACCAGTTCTTTCAGCTTGGGAATGTCAAAGGGCTTCAGCAGGTAATCGAACGCCCCCAGCTTCATCGCTTCGATCGCCGTCTGCGTTGTGCCGTACGCCGTCATCATGATCACCGGAAGCCGCGCGTCGGATTCCCGCAACCGCCGCAGTGTCTCCAATCCGCTGATCCCTCCCATCCGCACATCCATCAGCACCAGATCCGGACGGATCTCTGGAATCAATTGCAACGCCTCCTCACCGCTGCTCGCCGTGAAGACATCCAGTTCCGGCGAGGCAAACAATCGCCGAAACGAACGTTGGATGTCCGCCTCGTCGTCGATGATCAGAAGTTTGTCCATGGGCCACTGCTCGACCGGCGAGCCTACCAGACGCCCCGGTGAACGGAAATCCTCAGTTCTCCAATCAGAAGAAACGCTTTACACACTTTGCGTAGCCCACTCATTTTATCCGAACGATGTCTGTCTCTCCCGGGGAGCGGGACCGGAACCGATCCAAATCGGCTCCCCGCTCCCAAACGCGCGTGGCGGAATCACGGACGCTCGAAGGTGCCGTCACGCGTTCCCAACAATACCTGCTGAGCATCCAGACCGACGAAGGCTACTGGGTCGGCGAGTTGCTTGTCGACGCCACCCTCGTCGCCGACATGGTCTGCTTCCATCACTGGAACCTCAACGTCGACCCCGAATGGGAGCGCAAAGCCGTTCATCACCTGCTCTCCAGGCAACTTCCAGACGGCGGCTGGAACATCTACCACGGCGGCCCCGCCGAGGTGAACGCCACCATCAAATGCTACCTCGCCCTCAAGCTCGCCGGGCTCCCTCCCACCGACCCCCGCATGCTCCGCGCCCGGGAAATGGCCCTCCACCTCGGTGGCGTCCCCCGCATGAACACGTTCTCCAAGCTCCACCTCGCCCTCCTCAGCCTCGTCGACTGGCGTCACGTTCCCACCATCCCTTGCGAAATCCTCCTCATCGGCAAATGGTTCCACGTCAACTTCTGGGACATGAGCAACTGGTCCCGCTGCATGCTCGTCCCCCTCGCCATCATCAACCATTTCCGCCCCACCCGGAACGTCGGCGTCGACCTCGACGAACTTTACCCACACGGAAAATGGGAACTCGATGAGGCCCTTCGCCCCCGGTACTTCGACCTCAGCCTCCGGAACATGTTCCTCTGGCTCGACCGCCTCCACAAACTCGCCGAATGGGTCCAGCGCCGCGGACTCCACCCCTTCCGCCGTACCGCCCTGAATCGCGCTGAAAAATGGATGCTCGAACGGTTCGAGGGCTCCGATGGCCTCGGCGCCATCTTCCCAGGCATCCTCAATTCCCTCATCGCCCTCCGCGCCCTCGGCTACGCCAAGGATCATCCCGTCTACCTCTCCCAACTCGCCGAACTTAAGAAACACGAACACGAAGAACCCGATTCCGTCCGCATCGAACCCTGCATGTCCCCCGTTTGGGACTCCGCCATCGTCGCCATCTGCCTCCGCGAATCCGGCATTCCCGAAGACCACCCAGCCCTCGTCAAGGCCACCCGCTGGATCATGAACCGTGAAATCCGTTTTCGCGGCGATTGGCACCACAAGAATCCTGTCGACGTCGAACCGTCCGGCTGGGTGTTCGAGTTCAACAACAAGTGGAACCCCGACGTCGACGACACCGCCATGGTGCTGCTCGCCCTTCGTCTCGTTCCCACCCCCAATCGACGGGAACGCGACGAGTGCTTCCGCCGCGGCTACAACTGGATGCTCACCTTCCAGTGCAAGGACGGCGGGTGGGCCGCCTTCGACAAGGACTGCACCAAGAGCATTCTCGAGAAGGTCCCGTTCGCCGATCACAACGCCATGCTCGACCCGGAATGCGTCGACATCACCGCCCGCATCCTCGAGGTCATGGGGCTTGAAGGCGTCGGCCTCGACCACCCCCGCGTCCAACGCGCCATCGACTTCATCCGACGCTCCCAGGAATCCGATGGCTCCTTCTTCGGCCGTTGGGGGATCAACTACGTCTATGGCACCTGGCAGGTCCTACGCGGTCTCAGGGCGCTGCGTTACGACATGACCGAACCATGGCTCCTCCGGGCCCGGGATTGGCTCGAAAGCGTGCAGCACGCCGACGGCGGTTGGGGCGAACGCTGCAACACCTACGACGACCCCGTCTTCAAGGGCCAGGGCCCCAGCACGGCCTCCCAAACCGCCTGGGCCACCATGGGCCTTTGCGCCTTTGATGAACCCGACCGCCCCAGCCTCAAGCGTGGCATCGAATACCTCGTCAATACCCAGAACGACGACGGCTCATGGTCGGAGGACGAGATCACCGGCACCGGGTTTCCCAAGGTCTTCTACCTCAAATACGACATGTACCGAAACGCATGGCCCCTACTCGCCCTCGCGACCTATCGCAAAATCCGCGAGGCCCGCCACCGTGCCCCCAACGGAATCCCTCTCGCCTCCGTCGAAGCACCCTCGATCCTCCAGACCGTCCCCGCGTGAACCCGAACGCGGCGCCGCTCGTCCTCCTCTGCTTTGCCGTCCCCGAGGAGGCCGCCCCGTTTCGGCAAGCCCAACCCAGGCACGCCGAGATCCTCGTCACCGGCATGGGGGCGGACAATGCCCGCCGGTCCGTCCTCCAACGCCTCGACGGGCCTCTCCCGCTTCCGTCCCTGGTCCTGACCTGCGGCTTCGCCGGCGGTCTTGACCCCGCCCTGCCCCGTGGCGCCGTTGTCCACGATTCCGACCCCGAAGCCGGCTTGTCAGCCACACTCGCCTCGGTCGGTTCCGTGCCCGTTCGCTTCCACTGCGCCCCGCGAATCGCCATCACCTCCGCCGAAAAGGCCGAACTCCGGCTCAACACAGGCGCGGACGCCGTCGAAATGGAATCCAATGTAATCCGTCGTCTCTGCC
>JBBQIU010000121.1:0-7561 GCA_038325245.1 Verrucomicrobiota bacterium | reverse complement strand
CGGGTTTCGAGTCGCGGATGCGGTTGGCGACGAGGAAGGCGGGCATGGAATCCAGACGGGCGCGCTCATCGGACTCGGTGTCACGGAGACGGGCCCAGGCTTGGAGCCAGCCTTCGCGGTGCAAGTCGTATCGGAGGGAGACGCTTTCGGTGGGGCTCGTCATGGGGTCGAGGTAGACGGGGAGCATGTCGCCGATCGGGGTGCGGTAGTAGCCGCCCTCGCGAAAGGACTCCATGCCGCCGAGCATGAGCAGGCCGCCACCACGTTCGGTGACGAACCGTTGGAGGACGGCCGCCTGGTCCGGGGCGAAGAAGGCGCTTTCGAGGTCGTCCAGGATGACGGCGTGGTAGGCGAAGAGTTCCTCGGGCGTGCGGGGGAATCCGTTTCGCAGTTCGAATTCGTCGCGGGTATCGAGTCGGACAAGGACCGGCTGGTCATAGCGTTCGACGTCTTCTGCGCCCTGTTCGCCGAAGCCGCGGAAGAGTGGATTGCTGGTCTCGCCGGCGCGGCCACGGAACTCGAACTTGGGTTCACGCCGGGCGACGCGGATGAGGCCGACGAGTTCGACTTCCTTGTCGGCCTGGATGGCGCGTTTCAGGAACTTGAACTCCCAGTTGGGCCGGCCGGCGACATAGAGGATGCGGTACGGGCCTTGTTCGCGGTTGACGGCGACGATGCGGGAGTTGTTGGCGAGGGTGGCCTCGGAGGAGGTGGTGATATTGGTCTGGAGCCCGGGGTTGAGGTCGGCACGCGTTCCGACACGGAGTTGGTAAAACGAGAGGCCGGGTTTCTCGGGTTTGAACTGGAAACGGACGGGTGTGGAGGCGTCGTCGCGTCCGGTTTCGACGGACTGTTCGCTGACGATCTTTCCCTCGTGGTCGAGGAGGCGGGCGCGGATGTCCTCGCGGCTGAATCCGGAGGTCCCGATCTCGGTTTGGACGGTGACCGGTGCATCCTCGAAGACGGATGTGGTGACGCCGACCTGGGAGATGGAGAGGTCGCGGGTCGTGCCGGGTTGCCCGACAACCACCGGGAAGACGGGAGGGACGTCGGTGAGATCGGGAAAGGTTCCGGCAATGTCTGTGGCATTGCCGTCGGAGAAGAGAAGGACGCCAGCCAGGGGGCGGCCCTGGAACCGCTCGCGGAGGGTCTTGAGCGCCGCGGCGAGAGAGGTGCTTCGTCCGTCGAAGGTGAGTTCGGAAAAGTCCCGTGACGATTGGAGGCGCGCGTCGAAGATGTAGCGGCGGACCTCGAAGTCCTCGGCGAGGTCCGCCTGCCAGGGGGCGTTGGCGGGGGAGACAAGGGAGCGGAGTTGGTCGCCGCGGGATTTGGTATCGCCCGAGTCATGGATCTGGAGGCTCTGGCTGTTGTCGGCGAGTACGGCGAAGAGGTTGGCGCCCGGGCGGACGCGCTGTGCGGACCAGAGCGGTTCGAGCAGGCAGGCGGCAAGGGCGGCCATGCCGACGAGCTTCAGGATGGGACCGAGCCACCGGGCGGTGGAGGGCGGTGCGGACGAGTAGGCCCAGGCCACGAGGACGAGAGCGGCGGCGAGGACGCCGATGGCGGGCCAGAGCCAGTTCCAGCCGGAAAATGTGAGGGAGGCGATCAGCACGGGGCGGGGAGGCGGGGTCGATGATTCATCGGTCCTTGCCGAGCTCCTCGTAGTAACGGCGGACGAGCTCGGAGAAGCGGGTGGGGACCGGATCGCGGTCGATGGGGACGATGCCTTCGCCGGCGCCGCGCCGGGCGAGTTCGTCCTGGATGCGGGACCGGACCTCGACGAGCGGGCCGACAACTTCGAGGCGGACGACGGCCCAATCGGGTTTCTTCAGGTCCCGCTTGAGATCCTGACGGACGACGCGAGCTCGTTCGCGGGCGGTGGCTCCGGTGAGAAACTGGTTGATGTCGAAGCCGGTGCGTCGGTTGTTGCCGCGGGTACCTCCGTTGCCGCCGCCGGAGCCGGACTGTTCGCCGCCTTCGCGATCGTCGGCACGGGCGCCCGAGCCCCGTCCACCGGTCCCACCCTGGGCGAGTGCCTGGCCTTGCCCTTGGCCTTGCCCTTGGCCTTGCCCTTGGCCCTGGCCCTGGCCCTGGGCTTGGGCTTGACCCTGGCCTTCGCCGGGGGACTGACCTTGACCCTGGTTTCGGGCCTGGGCTTGTTGTTGCCCCTGGCCCTGTCCGTCGCCCGGCTCCTGGCCTTGGGCTTGTGAGGGTTCCTGAGCGTTTCCGGGGGAGGGCGCTCCACCACTGGCGGCGAGGTTGGTGCCTGCGGCGGCGGCGATTTCGCGTTCGACCTGGTCGACGAGGGATTGAAGTTCGGATTGGGCGAGGCGGAGGGCTTCAGTGTCATCCCCCAGCACATTTTCGGCGGCACGTTCGACGCCGCGGCGGAGGCGGTCGATGGAGGTGCGGGCGCGATTGCCGGCCTGGCCGGCCTGAGCGTCGTAGCCCTGGCGGAGCATCTCGGCGGTGAGTTCGAGGGATTTAGCGTTCTCGCGATCGGAGGACGAGATCTGGTTCATCCGTTCGTACAGGCGCTGGGTCATGAGGCCGCGTCGGACGAGTTCATTCTGGAGTTCCGGGGTGGCCTGGGCCTCGTTTTGGGCGAGGTCGCGGAGGGTGTCATAGAGTTGACGCGAGACGAGGGGTTCGGAGCCCTCGGCGGCCTGGGAGATCTGGGTGGCGCGATCGATGAGGTTGGTGAAGCGGGATTTTTGTTCGGCGACGCGTTCGGCGAGACCCTCGTTGGCGGTGGGTTCGGAGAGGGACGGGCGGGAAGGTTGGGCCGGGGCGTTGATCTCGCGATTGATGGCTTCCTGCTGGCGGGCGAGTTCACGCGCCTGGGCGCGCATTTCCCGGAGATCCTCCGCGAATTCGCCCGCGGACTCGCGTCGGAGTTGATCGCGGGCTTCCTCGAGTTGGCGTTCGGCACGGGTGCCGGCGGCGAGGGCCTGGGAGACGGCGCCCTGGCCGGTGGCCTCGGTGGCGCGCTGCATATCCTGGCGGGCCTGTTCGAGTTGGCGCTGTTGTTCGCCGGTGCGGGACTGGTTTTCGGGGGTCTGCATCCGGTGCTGGAGTTCATCCGTGTCGGCGAGCATGCGCTGCTGTTCCTCCTGAAGGCGTTTGAGTCGGCGGCGGATTTCTTCGCGATCGGCCTCGGTGCGGGCTTCCTGGAGGGCGGTTTGGAGTTCCTTGAGCTGTTCGTTGACGTCCTCCTGGCGGCGGGCGAGTTCCTGAAGGCGATTGATGATCTGGAGTTGTTCGCGGCGTTCGGGGCTTTGGTTGGCCTGGGCGTCGCGTTGGGTTTCGTAGCGATTGTCGGCTTCGGCGAGTTCGAGTTGGTCGAGCTGCCGCTGGTTGCGGGACTCTCCGCCCCCTCCGCCGCCTCCTTGACGGGAGCGAGCGACGTTGGTTTCGCGAGCCTGGAGCTTCAGGAGCGCCTGGTAGGCGGCCTGTTCGGCGGAGAGCGCTGTGGGGAGGGCGGCGGTGGAAGTCTCGGCATCGCCGAGTCGGGCGAGGGCGGCGTCCATCTCCTTGACGACATTGTCCCAGAGCCGTTCGGCGCGAGGATCCTCCGTTTCGTCGCGAAGGGATTCGGCGCGTTCCCTGGCCTGGGCCTGGGATTCGCGGACGACGGAGGCGTCCTTGGCATAGGTGGGCGTGGCGTTGGTGTGGGTGCGTTGGAGCTTCCAGGTGGCGTTGATGATCTGTTTTTGGAGGTCGGCCAACCGGGTGGTGGGACTGCCTTGTCCGCCCTGTTCGCCTCCTTCGGGTGGCGGGTTCTGGGCGTTGGAGGCTTCGCGGAAGATCTCCTCGAATGGCCGGACTTCGCCGAAGAAGAGATCGCCGGTCGTCCGGCGAATGTTGCCATCGGGACCGATGTCGTCGGCCCAGACGAACCAGGAGACGAGTTCGTCGGGTTGGAGGCCGAGGTCTTCGAGACGGAGGAGATGTTGGAAGGGGCGTTTTTCGGCGGCGGCAGCGGCGGTGCCGAGTTCGACGAAGCGGGTGTCCTGTCCCACGACGTTGAAGCCGAGTCCGTAGGCGGGCATGCCGAAGTCGTCCCAGGCGGTGCCGGTGAAGGCGAGTTCCTCGAGGGCGGAGGGACGTTGGTCTCCACGCGGCGTGGTGAGTTTGAGTTCGGGAGTGCGGTTGGGGACGACGTCGAAGTTGAAGGGTGTCGAGGTGCGGTTGGTGCGGCCTTGGGCGTCGACGAGGCGAAGCTCGTAGGTGGCCTTGGCGAGGAGCGGGTGGGCGAGGAGTTGGACGGTGGCGGCGTTGGTAGCGAGGGTCAGGGGAAGGTCGGGCTGGGCGGGATCCCGGGAGACGAGCCTTGCGGAGGCGACGGATTTGTTGAGGTGGAGGGCGAGGTCGAGGGTTGTGCCTTCGACAGCGGTGATGCGGCGTGTGTCCTCGATGCGTTTGGGGGGAAGGGCCGTGTACGCCGGGAATTGGAGATCGGCGTCAGCGCGTTCGAGTCGGGGGAACTCGAAGATTTTGATTCGGTACTCGCGAGTGCGTTTTCCGTCGTATTCGACGCGGTAGGAGAGGTCGTTGGTGAGACCGGAGATGGAGCCGCCGAAGACGGGATCGGAAAGGCTGCGGGTGAGGGGAACGCGGCGTTCGGCGGCGGGGGAGTTGCCGAGGACGACGGTGGCATTGGCTGGTACGGAGCCGAAGCGGGCGAGGACGACGAGGTCGGTGCCGCGTTCGAGTTCGGTATCGCCGGGGGAAACGTCGATGCCGGTGAGGCTGGCGAGGAAACTGCTGCCGGTCGAGGGAAGGGGGGAACGGAGTTCGACGAGGGCGACGAGGAAGAGGGCGAGGGCGCCGAGGTGGGCGGCCTGGGCAAGGCCGATGCGGGAGGTGGGGATGGCGATGGACCAATCCTTGCGATGGCTATGGGAGATGGCTTCGCGGAGGAGCCGGTCCTGGAAATAGGTCAGGCGATTTCCAGGGGCGGCTTTTTGCTGGACGGCGGTGAGCAGAAGACCGCGGAGGTCCGGGTGGGACTGTTCGACGGCTTCGGCGAGTTCGCAGAGGGCAGGGGGACGGGAGAGGAAGTGAATGGCGACGACTAGGCTGGCGCCGAGGGCGAGGCAGGCGACGACGGGCAGGGCCAGGGGGAGGGGCACGCCGAAGATCTCGCGCACGAGGATCAGGGCGCCGCAGACCAGGGCGGCGATGGCCCAGGTGACGGCGAGCCGCCGCCAGAGACCGAGGCGTTGACGGCGGCGGTGAACCGGTTGGAGGCGGGTGGCGAGGAGGACGGGATTCATGCGGTGACTTCTCCTGCCGGTGTCCGTTTGCGAACGGACCAGCCGGCGACGGCGGTTTCGGTGAGAAGAACGAGGAGCGTGGCGATGATGAACCAGCGCCAGAGTTTCTGCCGGTTCTCGGCTTCGGCGGCGGCGAGTTGGGCAGTTCGCGCGGGTGAGGTGGCGGGTTTCGGGGCGACGTCGGCGAGGGGGGCTCCGACGCGCTCGAGGTCATCGGGGTTGCGGGGAGCGGTGAGGGATTCCGAGGGATCGAGGTTCACGGCGACCTGGCGCCGGACCTCACCGACGGTGATTTCGTAGATGCCCGGGGCGTGTGCTTCGGTGAAGGAGAGGGTTCCTGCGGGGAGGGTCACGGGTTCTGCGCCAGGCGCACGGACGACGATCGGGGTGTCGGCGGCGGCGGCGGGCAGGGTCACGGGGGCATCGACAAGCTGGACAAAGGTGCTGGGACGAAGTGCGGCGCCACCGGACTCGATCATGGAGAAGAGGAGGGGGACGAACTTGGTGGAGAGCGCAAGTTGGCTATCCTCGGGGTGCCAACCGCTGGTGAGGACGATGATACGGCCCTTCTGGAGGGGGATCTCCAGCCAGGCGGGGTCGCCGGAGTCAAAGCGGGCGAAGACGCGCGCCTGGGGAAGGGACTGGGGATCGAGACGACGGTATTTCCAGAAATGAATGCGGGTGAAGTCGCTGAATCGCGGATCCGCGAACGCCGTGAGGAGCGGGTGTCGGAAATCGAGTTCGGCAAGCATGGCGTAGGAGGACGGTTTCCGTTCCTCGGCGTCGATGGGAGGGATGCCTAGGAGGAGGGCGAGGGTGGCCAGATCCTCGACACGGCGTGGGGCGAACAGGAGGGTCTTGCCGGATTGGATGGCGCGTTGGAGGGCTTCAGCGGCCGGGGTATCGAGGCTTCCCGTGGCGACGATGAGCGAGGCGTTTTCGAGGGTGCCGGCGGGCGCGGGGGCGACCGTCGACGCAAGGGTCAGGCTGACGGCGAGCCCCGGCGTGGCGGGGAGCGCGCGGCGAAGGAAAAAGAGGGGCTGTTTGGAGTCCTCGCGGGTGTCCTCGCCCAGGTACACGATCGGGAGGCGGACGGGTTCGGGCGGGAAAACAAATACGGTGTTGTCGAACGGTTCGTCATCGCCTTGGAGGATGATGCGATCCGGGGAGGTGTTGGTGGGGGTGAGGAGGGATACGGTCCGAGACTGACCCGGGGGCACGTAGATTTCCTGGGGAACGCCGACGGGGGCCTGGGAAGCGGATTGGGCCCAGGCAACCGTGAACTGTTCCTTGCGGGAATCGGAGGCGTTGGTGACGCGGACCCGGACGACGGCGCTGGTGGTGGCGACGGCGCCGTGGGGATCGCCGATGATCTGGAGGCCGGCGTTGCCGGCGATGGCGGGGCGGGCGGTTTCGACGCGGAGGGCGACATCTTTGGGCCAGTCATAACCCTGGACGCGGTCGAGGCGGCTTCCTTCCTGCAGATCGGTGATGAGGAGGATCTCCTTCCGGCCGGTGAATGGAGTGTCGCCCTGATCCTGCAGAGATTCGGCGGCGGCGATGAGGGCGTCGCCGAGATGGGTGGCGGACCAACCGGGGGTTGAATCATCCAGTCGGGTCAAGGCGAGGGCGGCCCTTTCTCCCACGGGGGTACGGGACCATTCCTCGAACGTGAAGCGGGGGGTGGTGGTTCGGTTGAAGGTGAAGACGGCAAATTCGTCGACGGGTTCGGCGCGGCGAAGAATGGCGGCGGCGCGGGAGCGGGCGTCGTCCCAGAGGCCGGGGCGGCGCATGCTGGCGGAGGAATCGCCGAGGTGGGCGACGCGTCGGGTGGGGTTGGGCGGGGTATCGGCGGTCGAGGTGTGTCGGAGGAAAGGGCGGGCAAAGCCGGCGGCGAGGAGGACGAGGGCGGCGCAACGAAGGAGGAGGAGGAGGAGATGTTCGAGTCGGCTCCGCCGGTTCATGAGCGGCGGCGAAGGCGTGAGGAATCGCAGTGAGCTGAAGGGGACGCGATCGCGGGTGGTGCGCCGGACGAGGTGGAAGAAGATGGGCAGCGCGATGGCGGCGGCGCCGGCGAGGAAGAGTGGAGCCAGGAAGTTCATGCGATGGCCCGTCCGTCGGGGGCGGATCGATGTCGGAACTGGCGTCCGCGGCGTTCGCGTTCCTGAAGGAAGGCGATCAGGGCGAAATCGAGGGGCTCGTTGGTGAGGAGGCGGTGGATCGCGACGCCATGGGCCTGGCAACGGCGGCGGAGTTCGTCGCAGTGCGCCTCGAACTTGGGG